>CAMZKN010000030.1 GCA_947311315.1 uncultured Desulfobulbaceae bacterium
AAGCTGCTCGGCGGTGACCAGCGTATTCCAGTATTCGAGGCCATGCGCGCAATTACTGCAGATGCCGCATTCCAGGGTTATGAAGAAGATATCAAGGGCACTCTTGAAACGGGCAAGTGGGCTGACCTGGTTGTGCTGGATCGTAACCCTCTGAAAGTGGACAAATCAGAAATCCAGGATGTCATTATTCTCGAAACCATTAAGCAAGGAAAAACTATTTATAATGCTGCGTAAAGCGGTGACAGCTGGGTTTTCTGCGTGGAGTTCGTGATGGGGCAACCTTGCTATGTCCAGTACGGGGAAATCACTGATTGACACATATTTAACGAATCATAACTTCAACACGGCGATTTCGAGGTTCAGCCACATTGTCCGCTGTGGGAATAAGTGGATTCCCCTCACCGTAATAGGTGATGGTGATGTCGTCACCATTAACATCGTTTTCAGTCAAAAATTTTTGCACTGCCTGGGCACGTTTGAATGATAACTGTTGATTGTAGGCATCGCTACCTGTTCTGTCGGTATGCCCAATAATTGCAATATCTGTTGAGTCCCGATCCTTGATAGCTTGTTGAATTTCAGAGATTTTTTGTTGAGATTCCTCTGCTAACTGATTTGAGTTGAATAGGAAATAAAGAAGAAAACTCTGGGGCATCAAAGGATGTACCTGAAGTGCCTCTTTGAAAAAAGCATCTATTTCCGGCCTGCTGATTGCGGTTGGCTCAGAGGGAACAGATTCTTTATCAGCTACGTAAATAGCCTTTCCTTCTTCATCTAAAATTGCTGAACCTTTTTGGTTTTCTACCTGAAGAGCACCAACCGAACCATCTTCTGTCGGTGTGAGCACGATAAAGTTCTTTTTGGAACCACAACCAAGGATGAGAGTACAAGAAAACAGGATGCATAATAATTTCCAGTTCATAGAATCCTCCAGACGGAGTTAAGATCGTAGTATTTTTACCATAACCAGGAAAATTATTCAGAAAACCTGGCCCTAAAATCGGTTCCTTTTAACATACTTATTTTACCGACCGGTGTGTCTAATGTAACTGCATGTGGAGCAAGCTTGCCCAGCAGGCCAGACTGATACACGAAAGATCCCTGGCCCATCTTCAAGCTCATCTCGTATTCATTTTTTGCCGGAGAAAATTTGAACTTTTTCATTTCCAGCCTACTGATCGGCCCCATTGAAATAAGTGTATTATCTTCAAGCAGGATTCCTATTGCACCATTTGATCCGGTCATAATGGTATCGCTGAGGAAAACTTTGTCATGAGGAAAAGCTGGTTTTGTTTTTCCATCTCTGAAAATTGAGACCAAACCTCGCGTTCCTTGTACTTTACCTACTACCACTTCAGTGGCAGTTGACACAATGGGATAACAACAGAGTATAATAAAAGCGAGACAACCAAAAGCGTATTTTTTCATCTTTTTTCTCCAATATCAGATAGATAATTCTAAGGCACATTAGTTTTTGCCTGACGGAGCTTTATCAAAAGATAACAAAAAGATGGTACTAAAAAATACAACGACCATCAACTCTCTTTTGCACAAAGTACATCTATTTTCGACCAACTGTCACAGAATTTAAACACTCTCTTGTGTACACCATGCGTTTTTGCTATGGTGTGGCACTTGTCGGCAAAACCACGACTCTGTATTTATTGTTATGTATTGTAACACCCTTTCATTATAGATTTTAGCAACGACCCACAAGGGTCGAAGGTATATTGTTCCAGATGAAGAAAGCATCACTTGTATCCGTTCATGGTGGTCATAGCGGTCAGTTCTGCCACCATGCAACCGACTCCCTTGAAGAAATAATTCAGCTCTATATCGAAAAAGAATTCAGCTGGGTCGGAATCACCGAGCACACGCCCGCAATAAGCGATGCCCTTCTTTACCCCATCCAGAGAGCGGCTGGACTCACGCCGGAATCTTTGCTCAGAACTTTTGGCAAATTCATGGTTGAATGCAGAAGGCTACAGAAAAAATACAGCTCAAAGATAGAAATTTTTGCAGCAATGGAAATCGAAACATACAGCGGCTACCAGGAATTCATCCCATTTTTAATCAACACGTATCGTCCGGATTATATCGTCGGATCTGTCCACTTCGTTGATGATATGGGGTTTGATTATTCAAGGGAACAATATGATATGGCAGTAGAGACTGTTGGCGGAAAGGACGAACTCTACTGCAGATATTTTGACCAGCAGTACGCCATGATCAAACTCCTTAAGCCGGCGGTTGTCGGACATTTTGATCTTATTCGTATTTTTGATGCTGACTATAAAAAAAGGCTCTTGCAGCCGGAAATAATGGATCGCATAAAAAGAAATCTTAATCTGATCAAAGATCTTGATCTCATAATGGATTTTAATCTCAGAGCATTGGTCAAAGGTGCTGATGAGCCCTATATCTCCCGCGTCATCCTGGAAATGGCAAAAGAGCTTGAAATCTCGGTCGTCCCGGGAGATGATTCCCATGGTTTAGGCAATGTAGCAAATTCGATGGCAAGTGGTATAGCTATTCTTGAGGAATTAGGCTTTGACACCCAGTGGCAAAAACCCAGAATATCACGATATTAATCCGAATTTTCCCCTTAAATTCTTGGCTTTTACATGGCTATGATTTTCGGTTTTCTCCTGAGTATTGCCAGCATCACAGGGTATATCCTGTCCGCCCACTACTGGCTGAAAATTCCGTTTCGACTAAGCCCGGTCTTTACTTTCAGCTCACTGATGATCGTCCTCTTCTGGGCGGCGCTTGCACATCTCCTCCAGCCTGTAAGCATACTCCTTTTCACTGGCGGTTGCATATTTTGTGTCGTCATGCTGGTTCTGAAAATACAAGGCCACAGGCTCATTTCAGACCCATTCCCGCGTGACTCCCTTTTTCTCCAGGCAGGCCTAATAGCCCTGGCATTTGCCTGCGCTCTTGTGGGTCAACCCTCGGTAATCGATGACTACGCCTACTGGGCGATCATCAGCAAATCAATTACCACTTTTGATGCTCTGCCAATTGCAGGTACATCAATTTTTGCCCGGCACCTTACCTACACCCCCGGCCTGGCACTTTTTCACTACTATTTTTTCAGTGCATTTTCCAGTTTCCACATCAGTGTTGCCTATTTTGCCCAAAACCTCTTTCTAGTCTCTCTGCTCTTTGCCCTCACAGACAAACAAAATAAACGAACATCCCTCACGCTTGCAGGCGGGCGGTTATTCTTCTTGTTCTTTTTTCCGGCAGCGTTTTTCAAAAACTTCGAGTGGATCATTTTCTTTCGCTCACTTCGGCTGTTATCATCTGGACACAGACGAAGAACCGTTTTTCCTGGCTCCGCCTGCTGGTTATAGCCACCGCCATAAGCAGCCTTTATCTTATAAAGGAAGTTGGCTTCCTGCTGGCCATTTTCACCTTGCTCGTTGTTCTATTCGATCTTATCTATATGACCAACATACAGGTCAAAGAAAAGAGAGCTGCTCTTTGTTTCATACTCTTACTCTTTATCTATTTGATCCTGCAAAAAATCGCATGGGATAACCACTGTACAAGCCAGGGATTCCACCAGTTTCACAGTGCAATATCCTTTGAGGGAGTCCTGTCAGCATTTGATTTTACCGGCAACAGTAACAGCTGGCAGGGATTCACCATCTTCCTTAAAAGCATCTTACTGGGATCTGCTGATCGGCTCAAACTCCCATATCTTACCTGGTATCTTCTCCTTGGAGCACTCTGGTTCAAGAGTTTCAAGAGCTTTTCAAAAAAAGAGCAGAACCGGCATTACCGCCTTTTCAGCCTGACAATTTTCGTATTTCTGCTCTATCTTGCTATGAATTACGTGATGCAGGTTCTCATTTTCGGCCTGGGCACAACCACTCAAGCGACGACCAGCCTGTCTCGATATATTAATATTTTTCTCTGCTGGTTCATTTTGTTTACAGTAACAAATTCACTGGTAGATCTCTCTGTTCAAACATCTTCAAAACCAAGATGGCCGACCGTAATTTTGGTTATTGCCGCCCTCCTCCTTGCAGGTTCCTCACTACCACACAAGACTAAACCCTACGAACGTGAAATCAGACAACTTACAGCAGAGACCGGTAAATACATCGAACCCAACAGCCAGGTATGTATCTCCCCCGGCAGAATCGAAGATCATTATCTGGGTTTCAGAATGAACTATCTCCTTTTCCCCACCAGATTTAACGTAAGCCCCTTTCCCGGACAAAGCGGCCAGAATAACCTTGAACAAAAACTTTCAACATGCGACTATCTACTCATTTATATGCCGGATCAAAATACGGGATCTCTATTTTCACCTTTTACATCAGATCGGATTGAACATAAGAGCCTTTTTAAAGTTGGCCCGGCACCAGGACAAGCAACACTGTCACTGCAGCGGATTTTTTGAGACTACCGGCTAATCACATGAAACCGATCATTATCATCCCCGCATATCAGCCCGACAATACGCTCCTCCTTTTACTGGAGCAACTTGTAGAGCTGACAAATAACAAAATTATTGTAATCGATGATGGCAGTGATTCCGCATGTCAGCCCATCTTTAATCGTGCCGACAAATATTCTGCAGTACATATCCTGTCACATAGGGAGAATCAGGGTAAGGGCGCTGCCTTACGGACGGGATTCAGGTACATTCTGGAAGAAGAAGACTCATGTAATACCGTTATTACCGCAGATGCGGATGGTCAACATCGGGCAGAAGATATCGCAAAGATAATCGATGGCTGTGGTGATCACCCCCACCATCTCATCCTGGGTGTCAGGCAGTTTACCGGTTACGTTCCCCTGCGCAGTCGCTTTGGAAACAGCCTGACCAGATACCTTTATAACCTGCTGTTTCACCAAAATCTCCGTGACACCCAGACAGGGTTACGCGGAATTCCAGTGCATACGTTGGATGCCCTTATTGCCTTACGGGGCGAAAGATATTGCTACGAACTTGAAATGCTGCTCAGGCTCACACAATTAAAGGTACCGGTACTGGAAATCGGTATTTCAACCGTTTATGAAAAAAATAACAGCTCCTCCCATTTCCGACCATTACACGATTCGGCGCAGATCTATACGACGCTTTTCAGGTGGTGGCTCAAGCACCGTTAACAGGAACCAATCCCTTCACAAAGTAAAGACAAATGGCTTTTACGGTACTGAAAACAAAAGTTGCGACCCTTGCCAGGCGCTTCAAAGAACTACAAGGCTCACCGTCCTATCTTGCACGGGGTGTTGCTATTGGTGTTTTTGTGGGCTTTGCTCCTATTATGCCGATTAAAACCCTGTTAATACTTGCCATGACCATCATATTGCAAGGCAGTACTATAGCTGCTTTACTTGTCTGTACATCTATATGTAACCCCATCACTTATGCACCCCTCTACTATATTGCCTGGCTTGTCGGAAATATCCTCCTGCCGGGAAAATCATCATGGGCTCTGCTTGAAACAACCATTACCAGGATGCAACAATCAAGTTTGTCGGAAGCACTTGCCCTTGCGGGACAGATAGGCTTTGACACCACTGTTGTGTTACTCGCCGGGGGACTGGTTTTGGCACTGCCCCTCGCATTATGCAGTTATCCAATTGCGTACAGATTGTTTGTCAAATTTTCAAAAAAGAATCAGATCAACATAAAGGCATGAGCTGGAAGAATATCCGTATTATTCAAACATATCAGCCCAGGCCAGGGCATCGAGATAAAAATCAGATATCTTTTGTTCATCAACGCTCATTTTTTTTAACGCAAAACGTAGCGCAACCCAGTTTCCAGCTTCATAGGTTTCAATCAACCGGAGATAAACAAACAATGCACCCTGTCGGCGAATAAGTGCTTTGGAAATATTTTCTGTAAGCGGCAACATATCCAAAAGGTCAGTCATTTTCTGATCCAACATCACATCAATGAGTGAAAAGAGACCAAGCAGGAACATTTCATTGCTATCTTTTTTTAATTCAATAGCCAATAGTTCAAGAAAACGTGCCCGAATAACTGCCATTCTTACGAGAGCACTGGGTTTATTACCAGCAAGCTTACTGGTCGCAATCAAGGAAGTAAAAAGCTTAAAGCCATTTTCCCCAAGGTAACTGATAGCCTGGGTGAGGGAGGAGATAGGTTGTAGTCTACTGAAATAAGCCGAGTTAAGATAATTGAGTAGTTTATAACTGATTGAAACATCCTGCCTGACAATCTCTCCAAGGGCATCAACGTCAAACTCCACTGTATTCACTTGTGAAATAAGCCGCATCAAGGTCATCTGAGAGGCTGATAAATCCTTATTTTTCAAGACCTCGGGTTTTGCAAAAAAATAGCCCTGAAAATAGTCAAAACCTAAATTCAGTGCTTCTTCAAACTCCTGATACGTTTCAACCTTTTCGGCAAGGAGTTTACAGTTGTATTTTTTTAGCGACTGTGCCATCTCTTTGATGGTTTCACGGGGAGTAAGGCGGAAATAAATCTTGATAATATCACTGAGATACAACAGTTCTTCGTAACTTCTCCAAAAGTGTTGGTAAAATAAAGCGTGCGTTCGAACCCCTGCCCTTGTATGATGGGAAGCATGAAAAGCACATTCGATCAACTCAC
>CAMZKN010000031.1 GCA_947311315.1 uncultured Desulfobulbaceae bacterium
AAGCCATGATAATTCTCCTTGGGCCAAAGCGGTACTGAAAACTTTAATCATAAGAAATATTATCATCCGAACCTGTAAAGTGTCAATAAAATAGTATCAAGTCATACTGTGATACCTATAAGTGATATATGGTGGCAGTGATATTAAATCAACAGGCTCATTGTATTGGGACTCAGTTATGAAACAAGTTTTCGAATTCAAGAAAAAACCAGGTGAGTGGGGGGGGGCTTGCTAATCGACTGTCAGAATTTTTTACACTGTCAGGATTGGGGATTTGAGCAGGAATGGGCTGTGATTTCTACTCTATCGTTACCTTAAATCCTCCCAAACATTAAAGAAAAGTTGTTAAAGTAGATGTGTCTATGTCGCATGTTAGGGAAGAAGTGTTGAAGAATAGACCCTGGCTACTTGTCGAATTATTTTACACTTTCGATTTACCCTTTTTGCTCCCTCTGTCTTCTTGCTTTTCCAGGAGTGACACGACTGCCAAGCATTGTGCTGATTTCTTTTAATCGTGGTCTGTCCCCTATTTCTGCTCTATTTCTGCTCTCGTTTTGCGTTTTGTGGCACATATGTTGCATGAAAAATGTTGCTAACAAACTTGAGCTTTTGAATAAAACTTGTATCAGAAGGAAGAAGAGGCAATTAACAGCTATTTAAAAAAAGGAAGAAAAAATGAAAAAAACACTCGTGACAGGATTGGCAGTAGGACTATGCAGTGTAGCATTAATGACAGGAAATGCGGTGGCTCTCCCTCTTGGTAATGGGCCCTCACTTATCCAGACTCCAGCCCAGATAACTTCAGGGCAAGTTGCGCTGCAAGATGTTGTTGATACGAACTTTGGAGCAGGTACCATTGACGTGTATAATGATCAAACAGGTGTTGGTGGGTGGACTCAAACCGATAACGGTGCCGAAGCATATCTTGTCACATTGGGCTATGCGGCTGGTACAGCAACGCCTTTTGATGGAATTTTAGGAATTTACGATCTGAATGATAGCTCTAAAACCTGGGATTTAATTAGCACCGCAACCGAAAACGAGGAAGGATTCCGCTTTCTTGCCAATGGAGATTTAAAAATAGATGGCGCTGTCGTTGATTCTGGGTGGAGTGGTGCCTTTGGGTTTTATTTTGAAATAGGAAATATTACACGTTTTACAGAAGATGATGAGAACAGTGGTGGTGGGAATTATGCAGCCGCATATGCAATTGCTGATGGCGTTTCATGGAGTGGAAATGGTAATTTCGCTGGTAATGATGACTGGTTGTTAGCATTTGACATGAATAATGATCTTGGTGTGGCAAGAGATTTCAATGATGGCGTGTTTATTCTTGAAGATATGAGCGCTGTCCCTGAGCCGACTACCATGCTCCTTTTTGGTACTGGGCTTCTTGGTCTTGCCGGTTTTTCCCGCAAACGAAGAAAGAAGTAAGGATAGCTTCAGTCTTGATTTTTGGCAATAAGCGCTTATAAAGTGCGTTGTCTCACTTACTCCTTTTTGGTCTTTTCGAAAATTGTTTTCGACTGACCAAAAGGAGTTTTTTTATATGAGAAGTAAAGTCAAGTAAAGTGGAAAACGGAGATTTCCTCATCCCGTGGAAGTTTTCCAAAATCCCACACATCATTCAACAATTAAAAAACAAAACAAATCTACCTTTCTAACCAACTGTCGAATTACTTTACACTGCAATAAAGACAAAGACCTGGCAGAAAAGAAACAGAATCCTAAATCAAAATAAGATGAAACACAGGCAAACACTAAGGATAAACAACAGAACATCAGCAAAACATTTATTAGTCAGGAACCACCAGTCACCAAACAAAACCCTAACCACCTGTCGAGTTACTTTACACTTCCCAAAAATGGTCAGGAAGTTCAGCCCGTTAGGCCAATAAAAAATCCTAGCCATCACCATTCCCACCACCAAGTTCCGGCACCAGTGGTATAGTAATCACAAACTGTGCACCACCTGCAGTACTATTCCTTGCAGAAATAGTCCCCCCAAGGCTCGTAATCATTCTTTTCACCTGCCAAAGGCCAATACCACTGCCGCCCGTTTTACTGGTCTTAAAAGGTTCAAAAAGAAGGTCAGGTAAAAGATCTCCTGTGATACCCGGCCCATTGTCGGTAATTCGTATCTGGGCCAGGTTGTTGTTTTTATCCTGGCCCGCATCGATCTGTACTTCATTATCACTTGCCTGGGCCTGAAAAGCGTTGAGCAGCAGATTCTCCATAATGGAAAAAAGGAGCGCAGGGTCGGTATGGATTTGCAGGTTGTGCTTACAGGTGACACTGATTTTCATTCCGGCAAGTTTTGTTTGCAGTTGCCTGGCAAAAAACTGCAGGGTTGAGCAGAGTTCAATTTCCTGCAGGGTCGGGTCGATGTCATCTTTTAAGGTGAGCAGGCGTTGCTCAACCCTGCTCATTCTACGCAGTGCATCGTCCACCAGCTCCAGCATATCCTGTTGAAATTCGGGTTCGTGAATATGATCCGCCGCATTTTCCTGCAGCATGGACAGCATGGTGGCGGCATTTTTTATATCGTGGAGGACAAAGGCTGACAACCGATTCCAGGCCTGTTGCTCTCTGGCATGGGCGAGCTCTTCGGCCATGCGTACCGCCAGCAGTGCAGTCGCAGTCTGGCTGCCGAGCACTGTGAGCAGATCAAAGTCGTCATGGCCGTATTGTCCGCCGGTATATTCAGGCCCGAGACCGATGAGGCCGACAAGCTGGCTATCAACAGAAATCGGGGTTATGAGTCTCAGGTTGAGGGAGGTGAGAAACGGTTCTGCCGTCTTTTTTACCTTATGCCACTCAGGATTCGGATCATTTTCCTTTAAATAAAAATGAGAGTGGGACTGCATGAAATCGAGCAGTCCGGCGTCTACCGCCAGGGTATGTTGTTTGACTGATCCGTAAGGGTTTTCAGGGGTTGAAGCCAACCGATAGCCTGTGGTTGAATCGTCCACCCAGATAAATATCTGGGTGGTATAGAGACTGTCGGCCAGTACCCGGCGCAGGGCTTTGATAACATCGTCTTCCGTCTGGGTACCTTGCAGATGTTGGGACAGGGCGAGCCATTCATCTCTGTATTCGTATTTATTGACGTAGAAATGGGTGGAAATATAAAATTGTATCTGGCGTCTGATCTTGCCCGAAAAAGCTAAAATAAGAGCAGTTACACAGCCGAGGATAAGCAGCAGCCAATGGATAATAAAAGACATTTCCAGGCCATATGTGCGCATGATTAGTGAAATCAAGCCAAAACTCATAAAGTAGACGGCCAGAAAGGATGGAATTGCAAAAGAGTAGACGATTTTACGGGAGACAAAAATCTTGCGGTTGAGGAGTTGGTGATTGAGAACGGCGTAAAGCATGATGAGCCAGCCAAAGGAAATAAGTGGTGCCGCAAGGAGCAGGTGCCTGGGGACAATGGTCAGGTAGGTGAGTCGGTAGGAGGCCATCCAGATAAACGTACCGCCGATGATCATATTACCGATGATAAGAAATTTATATTCCCAGCGCTGGGCCGGGTTGAGACTGCTCCAGAACTGTTCGAGGCGCCAGGAAACATAGAGAAGAATTGTCAGGGTGAAGATAGAGGCAAAGTAGACAGGACTGTACATATCAAAATGAACGATAGCCCCGGTAAGGTTGATTTCGGCCCGGTAGATACAGTAATAACCGGCAACTGTTATTAGGAGCAGGCCGCCGATCATTTCAAGTGGGAAGACGAAACGGGTTTCCTCTGCAGCCACAAGTGTTGCTCTGCGTAATCGCAGGGCCATAATAAGCCAGATAAAAGCAATGATAACTTCTGAAAAAATGACCACCAGCTGTAAACGCTCTTCCAGGTGATAGGTAAGGTAGAAGTATTGTCCGGCCAGAAAAGGCAGACCAAAGAGGATCTGGATAAGTGCCAGGGAAAATCGTTGTTCTCTTGTTTTCAGATAAACGCCGAAAAGCCCAGTGGACAGGAGTATAATGTTGAGTGCGTAGAGGACTTGTATCAGCATGGGGTTGTGGGTGTGTTGAATGGACAGTCTCGTTCTTTCTGTTTATCTACTCTTTTTTAGGAGAAATATGAACAAAATTTTATAAAAGCAAAATATGTTTCTGGTCGGTTGGCATGTAGTGAAAATAATATTGATTGATTTGGTAAGCAAAACTTATTAAATTTCAGGGAAATTATATTGGTAAAAGAGGAATATCCAATATCGAACAAGGAATATCGAACCGTAGAAGGGTAAAAGCCCTTGCCCCGTTGTCTTTTATTTCGATCGATATTCCTTGTTCGAGATTTGACATTCGACATTCTCTTTTTACCCCCCGCCCGAAGGGCGCCAAATTCATATTTCCATGCCACCATAAGGAGTTCCATTGAAGAAGAAAATACTCGTTGCAAACCGTGGAGAAATCGCCATCCGCCTTATAAGGGCTATCCAGGAACTTGGTTTTGATGCAGTCGCCGTCTATGAGACACCCGACGAAATGTCGAGGCATATCCGTATCGCCGATGAGGCTGTTCTGCTCGGTGATGGCCCCCGGTGTGACTATCTTAATATTGAAAAGATTGTTGCTGCCGCCAAAAAGTCCGGCGCCTGCGCCATCCACCCCGGATATGGATTTCTTGCTGAAAATCCGTTTTTTGCCAAAGCCTGTGAAGAGACCGATCTTATCTTTATCGGCCCGAACTCAAAAATTATTTCAGATCTTGGGAATAAGGTTATTGCCAGACAGATTATGGCCGATGCCGGTATTCCCATGGTGCCGGGCAGCCAGAATCTGAAGCAGGGCAGGGAAGGGATAACCGAGGCACTCGAATTTGCGGCAACATATGGGTATCCCATAATGCTTAAAGCAACCTCGGGTGGTGGTGGCAGGGGGATACGCAGAATTGAAACAGACGAGGAGATGGTCGAGCAGATCCCGGTGGCCCGTTCCGAAGCGCTGGCGGCATTTAATGATGATTCTGTCTATCTGGAAAAAGTGGTTATCAATCCCAAGCATGTCGAAGTGCAGATCCTTGCGGACAGCTTTGGCAATACCGTGCATCTTGGTACCAGAGATTGTTCCATTCAGCGGCGCAACCAGAAGCTTATAGAGATTGCCCCGTCAATGATTAAAAACCAGCCCTTGCTTGATGAAATCTGTGACACGGCTGTTAAGGCAGCAAAGGCCTCAAACTATCTCAATGCGGGAACCGTTGAGTTTTTGATAGATAAGGATCAAAACTACTATTTTATGGAAATCAATACCCGCGTCCAGGTGGAACACACCGTAACGGAGATGATTACCGGCATTGATATCGTCAGGAACCAAATCAATATTGCCTTTGGTAAACCACTTTCCTTTACCCAGGACAATGTCAACGTCCGTGGCCACGCAATCGAGGTTCGTATCAATGCGGAAGATCCCAAAAATGATTTTATGCCGGAGGGCGAGAAAAAAGTTTCGGTCTATCGTTCTACCGGTGGTTTTGGTGTGCGGCTCGATGGTTTTGTCTATCAGGGCTATATTATTCCAGAGGTGTATGACTCGCTGCTGGTGAAGCTGACGGTACATGGTTTTACCTGGGATGAAACCGTTGGCAGATTAAAGCGCTGTCTGCAGAACTTTGCTATTCGAGGCCCTAAGACAACCATTCCATTTTACGAAAATATTGCCCGTGAAAAAGATTTTGTCAATGGCGACTTTGATACCTCATTTATTGAAACCCACCCTCACATATTCCTCTATGATGAGGATGCAAGCGAAGTTGGTAAGCTGGCACGATTTATAGCGGAGATACATTATCGACGGGAAAACCCGTTCGCTAAATAGTGGCAGGAAAGACCGTAGTGCCTACCTAAAATAAGGATTAAATATGACACGAATTACCCAGGGAACTCCCGTAACAGAAATTGTAAACACTCTTCGCAATGCAAAAGGCTACTATATAACTATAGGTATCCCAGCATGACTTGATACTATAAAATTATGCTATTGCTCGTTCACGATCTTCAGGTTCCTCGTAAATCTTTGCATCCTCCTGCCAATATTGCTCTTCCTGCTTAACAACTTTTG
>CAMZKN010000032.1 GCA_947311315.1 uncultured Desulfobulbaceae bacterium
ACAAAAACAACTCACTTCAATAAAAGCTATGTATGGCCTTCCACTGGTTAAAGATTTTCGTAAGATGCTATGCGACGGTTAGAATGGACTTTACCAACACTTTTGGAGAAGTTACATATGCAGAGGTTGATCCTTCAATTGTACCTGATTACGTGAAAAAAGGATTGGATGAGTATAAAGTAAATGGGTATGGGGCTGCTGTTTCTGCCTGGCTGGCTGATTCTCCATATTCGAACGCGACAACCATGGCTTCCAACATAGCCTTTTTTCGCAATATAGAAAAACTTGCTGGAACGTATGTCTCCTACGATATTCTTATGACCAAAGAAACGATAAGCTCCAATGTCGTATACGTGCGAATGAATTTTGAACGTGTTCCAGGCTATATCCTTTTCACCTCAATAAAAAGAGGAAACATGTGGGTACTTGGCAGGATTCAGCTCGATAGAATGCAGAGGTTTGGCTCATCAATTTAAGCATTTTCCGGGGCAGGCTATCTCTTTACGACTCTGGCTTGCAATCCCTTGGAACGAAAGGTTGCCAGTAGACTGGATGTGTCCTGCTTTGTTTCAAAAGCACCTACCAGTAGTCTGGTTTGTCGGGTATTGTCTTTCGTATCCCTTACATAGCTTATGTATGGCAGATATTGCATGGCAAAAATATTGTCTTTAAGGGGTTTAATACTCTCCAGACTTCCGGCCTTGCCGATTTGAATTGCGTAGGGCATACTTCTGACAAAACCGTCAGAGATTTCATCGGTTTCAAGGGACGTTTCAATTTTTTTAGCATCTTCTCTTGTGGGAAAAGAGCCAATAAATATCCGGTGCCAGATGCCTTTATCTCCCAGCTTTTGTGAAGCTGTAAATGCAGGGTATCCTGCTCGTCTCAGCATAGTAGCAACTCTGAAACATTGTGCCAGCGATTGACTCGAACTGATTTGCACAGTGAAGGGATGTTTTTTATCTACCGACTGAATTTTCACGTTACCAAATTCAAAACTACCTGCCGTTACGTTCCCGAGAGAATGGCTGCCGGTTTTGCCGGGTAGAACCTGGGCTTCAATCTCGATAGAACCATCTTGCGGGATTTCACCAGCCTGGCGGACAATGTTTTTATTGAGCGTATTGAGTTCTGTTAATCTCTTTTCAATAAGTGATAAGTTTCCTGCACTTACAAAAGATTGAAGACAAAACAAAAAAAGAATGAGAGAGCATAGAGAGAACGAGAGTTTCACATTGTCACCTTTGGATATTCTACAATTTTCTCCCAATGGATAACATTGTGAGAAAACCGGGATATTGGATGGTTTTTCCGTAGCCTTGAAAAATTATTTGTCTTCATTAGTAAAAGTGCTGGTGGATGTAGTTGTTTTCTTATCCTTTTTTTTCCACCACTTCTTATGGTTTTTTTTGTCGCTATTCTTATTTGTGCTTTTTTGAGTATCAGGGGTAGTTTTCTGGTACGTGATCTCATTCTCCTGGTCACGCACCAAGCGAAAGCCAATGTAGTTGCTCTTTGTGTTTGCCCAGACACCTAGCCGGGAACTTACCGTAATCTGTCGTTTTGGTGAATTCCATCCACCACCTCTTATTGTGTAGTTCCCGCATTTTCCGGTGTATTGGCGGACAGACTGATCCGCTGGGGCATTCTTATAGTTTTCCACCCAGCAATCTTCAACCCATTCCCAGACATTTCCAGCCATATCGTAGAATCCAAACGGGTTTGGAGGATAGCTTGCAATGGGTGTGGTTTGCTTTTTTCTGGTGGTTTTGGTGCATGTTTTGCAATTAGCCATATCTACTTTGAAGGCATCTCCCCATGTGTAAATGGTATCACCTCCTGCCCCTGCTGCCCATTCCCACTCGGTTTCGAGGGGGAGCCGGTAGGTTATTCCTGTTTGTTCTGTTAACCATTTTGCATAGTCCTGTGCGTCTTTCCAGCTAACGTTAATGACGGGGCGATTATCTCGTCCCCAACCTGAGTCATCGGGGAAAGGATGACCTGTATCAAGACAATATCTGTCGTAATCGCTAAACGTAACTTCAGTGGTCATTAGCATTACTAGGTGGTCAATCTTTACATAATGGATTGGCTTTTCGGAAAACCTGTTGCTTCCCATCATGAAAAAACCTGTTTTTAACGGCATAAGTAAAGGGCCCTGTCCTCCTGACTCCAGTTCATCTCTTTCGCCTTTCGGCAGAGCTGCTGAATCTTCCGAAACAGGTTCTTTCTTGGAGGATGTTGTCGATTCTTTTTCGGTTATGGAGGGCGTGATTTTTTTGGATTGAGTATCCTGGTCCCGTTGCAGTGCATCTGCTTTTCTCACGCTCTGTACAAGTTGACCATATTCAATTTTTTCGTCCTGCTTTTCTGAAATGATCTTAGCATTGGATATGATCGATCCAATTTTGACTATCCTGATTACCCCTGTGGGAATTTGTTCAACTTCAAGAATTTCTCCTGTTTTAGGGTGCTTTATTATTTCTCCCTCTTTGTAAACGATGAAATCCATATCGAGTTGCAGACCGGATGAAGCGCCAAGGTCAATCAGGACGGTCTGGTCATGTTTCTTTACTATATAGCCGGTCAACGGAAAGTTTTTCATAATGCGTTTGGTGAGAAGTTGAATCACTTTACGTAGATTTGTACCGGTTGTACTTCTGATATTTTCCGCGGCGATAATTGATCCGGTCTGTACATTGATAATCCGTGCATTGACTTCAATGGTATCCTGGATTTGTAGTACTGAGCCTGTGATAATGGTTTTAACACCGAGAAGTTTACCCAGTTGACTGGAACTGTTTTTGTCAATAAGGCCGGTCATGCCAAGTTTCTGTTCAGTGACAATTTT
The DNA here is from genome assembly GCA_947311315.1 of uncultured Desulfobulbaceae bacterium. Taxonomy (GTDB): domain Bacteria; phylum Desulfobacterota; class Desulfobulbia; order Desulfobulbales; family Desulfocapsaceae; genus Desulforhopalus_A. The sequence continues at coordinate 2,852 of CAMZKN010000032.1, forward strand.
TTGTAATAGTGCCCTTTCAACAACCTCAAAACGGCCATCCTGTACCAGAGTTGTTGTGAACCACTCGGCAACAATTCCGCCCATTCCTTTGGTTTTAAAAGAATCTCCACGAAGCTCAAAATCAAGTACGGCTATTTTTGTTTTCTGGAATTCTGCAAAGCCAACATAGGGGAAAATGAGAAGAGAGCAAAACAAGAGTGACAAAACAGAGAAGTGTACCAGAAAATTTTTTTTTGCCCACATGGATTGCTCACTAATAAAAGAAAATAATGTGTTATGAAAGTGCGTTAGGTACTACCAGTCAAATGGGTGCTAATTACTTCTCAGTCTGTCTTGTATTTCGGTAATCATGTCAGAGTGTTCGATGAAAATTCTATTGTACGGGTGCCATTGAACACCGTTGCCTGACCACTCTGCGACATCTTTAATTCTGTAAATAAGTGGTTCGGAAGAAACGAGGGTGGCGATGAGTTGACAGCGAAGAAGGAATTCGCCATTCTTTGTGTCGAATTTTCTTACCGTGTATTTGGTTTGCAGGTATCCTGACTCGTAGTTTAGTTCTTTGATGTTGGAAGATCGCTTTATCACTGCATCTATCATGATTTGCCAAGCCATTTTGGCATTGAGATCCGCTCCAACCAGAACCTGTATCCATGTATTCGTTGCCGGAGAAACTACCGTTGCTTCCCAGAGCGGACTGCGGGTGAGTTTATAAGTAAGTTCACCTTTTTTTAGATCTGGAGTCTGCTTGTTGACTATAAATTCCTCTTCAAAAAAGCCCTCTTTGGTAATGTTGATGGTATAATCTCTGGGCGGTGCAAAATTGAAGGTATAGGGAAAAGGAGTGACCTCAGATGATTTTATACCATCGATAGTGACAGTTGCACCCGGTGGTTTCGTCTGAATTTGAGTCGGAAGGTGGGCTTTTTTGGGCGCACAACCCACTGTCACGAGTGAAAAAGCGAGGAAAATGAAAATTACCATGTTTTTAATCATTGTTAGACTCCTGTTGTGAGAGATCAGCAATAATAGCGTAAGGTTGGGTGGTTAATGCCCGTGGATTACGTCTGATTTATTTTATTCCAAAATAAGCTTTTTCTGATAGGTAACAAAAAAACCTTCAAAATCTCCATCTTCCATAAAGGGAATTATACTGAAAACTGTCCAACCTTTTTGAGCGTATTCACTGCTGGAATCGTTGAGATTGATTGTCGCTTTTTCAGGGTCATCTTCCTTAAAAAAAATGGTTATGGTTTTCTGGCTTGCGGCCATTTCGGCGCGTGCTGCAATGCTTTCCGGCAATAATGGTGCTTTTTCTGCGGAAGTTGCAATCGTTACTTCTGTCCCGGTTAAGAAAATGAGTGCAATCAGCAGTGGCGTTAGTAAAGTTTTCATATTTCCCCCTTTGGTGATGAATGATGTTAGCTTTTACTCAGGATATCTCGAAAAATAGTAGTTTACCAAGATATTCTCGATTATAGAATCTCATTTGGTTGAAGTGTCGTCAAGCCGTAATTTTTTTTTAGTAATAAAAAATTTGTTTTCGGTTGGAAGCTGTTGTGTTTTGTAATGTGCATGTTTATGCTGTGAACTGAACAAGTATACTTGGCATTTTTTCTGTATAACGAATTACCAGGGTAAAAACAGGTCATAGAATTTGATTGTTTTTTTCGATTTGTGCGGAGATCACTTATGAAAGGCAAGGTGCTCGATTTTTGTCGCACTGGGTATTTTTACAATAGTGTTGATTGAACTATTGTATATAATAGTGTATGCATTTGATATTCCAAGCGGAATCGCCCCAGGATGATTTAACCCTAACCCAGTTCTTATACAACTTTAAAAGGTTACATTTACAATTGGACATATTGCTCAAAATAAGATACAGTTAATTGACC
>CAMZKN010000033.1 GCA_947311315.1 uncultured Desulfobulbaceae bacterium
GTAATGGCATGATATCTCACAAGAAGATTTATAGGTCAATTAACTGTATCTTATTTTGAGCAATATGTCCAATTGTAAATGTAACCTTTTAAAGTTGTATAAGAACTGGGTTAGGGTTAAATCACCCTGGTGCCCCCCCTGGTTCGTAGTCCTGACCATCGTTGCCTCGCAACCTCATTATTTGTAACTTCTCCAAAAGTGGTGGTAAAACAACTACTGGATCCCCGATAAAAACCTTCGGGGATGACGTGGAAAATTGATTTTCAAAAGTAAGGGAGAATACTTCTTTCCAGCTATTATGATGCACAATAAGAATAGATTCACGACTCATAGTGGTACACTTAATGCGGCTAACAAGAAGAATCAGGAATTATTTGTTCCACTTTCCAGGGAAATCGATTATTACTATCCCCAATAAGCACTATTTGCACACAAATGCGAGGACATGCGATAACATTGCGTCATTGTACTCTCTCAACACACTTACCGGGTACTTCACAAAGCACCAAAACCTGCGGTATCAGCGTATTTAGAGTGGTTCGAGGATGCCTGTTTCCTCTTTACTGTTCGCCTCTTCGATGCATCCCTGGCAAAAGCCAATGTCAATCCGAAAAAAAATCTATTGTATTGATCATGCAATCATGCAAAATTGAAATTGTCCCCGCATGGCGTTTTCTCCTGGATCTGCCGGAACCAAAGTGACCTACAAAAAAACGAGAACCCTACAAATGACCAAATCTTTTATTGCCGGATTACCAAAAGCAGAATTGCATCTACATATTGAGGGAAGCCTGGAACCGGAGTTGATGTTTCAATTGGCCAGGCGAAATAATATCCCCCTAAGCTACAGGAATGTTGCTGAACTAAAAGCCGCCTACGACTTCAACAACCTTCAGGATTTTCTGAATATTTACTATCATGGTATGAACGTACTGCGAACGGAACAGGACTTTTTTGATCTAACCTGGGCATACCTGGAGAAGATCAGCAAACAAACTGTCCGTCACATTGAAATATTTTTTGACCCCCAGGGCCATCTGGCAAGAGGCATCTCTTTTGAAACAACCATAAATGGTATTCACGCAGCTCTTGTCAAAGGCCAGCAACAATACAATATCAGTTTTGGCCTGATCATGTGTTTCCTCAGACACCTCGAGGAAGATGACGCCCTGGCAACCCTGGAAATTGGTCTTGCCCATAGAGATAAAATCATCGGTGTGGGATTAGATTCTTCAGAAAAAGGTAACCCACCCGAAAAATTCATCCGGGTGTTTGCCAAGGCAAAGGCAGAAGGTTTTCGGCTGGTGGCCCATGCAGGTGAAGAAGGCCCACCGGAATATATTTATGGAGCTTTGGATAAATTGAAGGTGGATCGCATTGACCATGGCAATGCATCGATGCAAGACCCGGTCCTTATCGATCGACTGGTGGCTGAGCAGATGGCCCTTACCGTCTGCCCCCTGTCAAACACCAAGTTATGTGTGGTCGATGACATGAAAAACCATCCCCTTCCCCTAATGCTGAAAGCCGGTATCAAGGCGACAATAAACTCAGACGATCCGGCCTATTTCGGGGGGTATATCAATGCCAACTATGAAGCGATCAGTCCTCTCCTGGCTGACGACCCCTTACTTCTTGCCCAGCTTGCCCGCAACAGCTTCAGCGGTTCTTTCCTTGACGAAGCTGGGCGTGAGTCTTTGATTTCCGAGGTTAATGCTTATTTAGAGCAACAGATGAGTCTTTAACAAAGCAGTCGGCCCAACAGCCAGAAACCAACCATTTAAGAGTCTGTTGATTTATGCTTTTCGTATGGTTTCATACACTGTTCCACCGCCCGGATAATTCCTTCATAACCGGTACAACGACAGATATGTCCAGCATGTTCTTTACGAATCTTCTCGCGGGAAACTTTTTCCCCTCTGTGTTTTTCTACAAACTCGGTGGAAGACATTACAAGACCGGGGGTACAGAAACCGCACTGGACAGCTCCGGAATCCAGATAGGCCTGCTGAACCTCTGATAACTCACCTCCTCTTGACTCACCTTCGGCAGTACGAATATTGCAACCATCAGCCCATATAGCAAGAAAGAGACAGGAGTCGACCGTTACATCGTCAATCAGCACGGCACAGGCACCACACTCACCAACTCCGCAGCCTTCTTTGACGCTGGTGAAACCATTTGTTCTTAAAACTTCTGCAAGGGACATGCGGACATCGATACGCCAGGTAACCGGCTTAGAATTCACGGTGGAGGAAATAGTTCTGATCATAATATCGTTACTCCATTTCTGTATTTCTTTTTAGGGCTTCGCGAAGAACACGTTTGGCAAGAGTTTTGATAATTTGCTCCCGAAAGTCTTTGGCAGCACGCCAGGAATCCCTCGGCCTGAGATCGCTTAATACAGAATTCTCGACCATATCCAGCAACTCTTCATTTGCCCCCATACCACTTGCTTTTTCTTCAGTACGCCAGCACCTGAGCGGCGTTGGACCGGCCACAGTAAAACCGAGCCGTAAACCTGCTATTTTACCGTTTTCAACTTTACAGGCAGCTGCACAGCCTATGGTGGCAATGTCCATTGCTTCGCGCATGGCATATTTATAATAATAAGCTGACCAGCCCTTATAATCCCCAGGGGCAATACGCAAACAGGTCATGATCTCACCATCCTTGCGATCAACCTGGCCAGGTCCCTGGTAAAACTCATACAGAGGCAGATGGCGCACTCCGTCCGGTCCTTTTAGTTCAACCGTGGCATTCAATACCAGCAAGGGTGAAGCAGAGTCTCCACTTGGAGCACCATTACAGATATTACCACCGACGGTAGCAACGTTTCGCACCTGGGGGCCGCCAACCGAAGAACCACCCTCATTAAGTACTGGAATATTTTCACGTATAACCGAGCTATGGGCCAATCCGGTAAAAGTCATTCCCGAACCTATGACGATGGTACCATCATTTTCGATTGTTACGTTTTGCAATTCGATCACATTATGGATATCGACCAGATGGCTGAATTTTTTATTATGACCATGCAACCGTACCAAGATATCGGTGCCTCCGGCCATGGGGATGGCGTCCGGGTTTTGCGACAGTAGCGCAATGGCTTCGTCGACACTATTTGCTTTATGATAGCTGTTGATATCAAACATTTTTCACCTGCTCCCTTAAATCAATCCAGCGTTTTTGAAATATTTAAAAATGGTTTTCGGGCTCATGGGCAATTCATTTATAGCTACCCCGGTCGCATCCAAAATTGCGTTGCGAATAGCAGGAGCCTGCGAAATAATAGGTGGTTCACCAAGTGACTTACTGCCGTACGGATGAGTCGGTTCATTAGTTTCAATAAATGCTGCACCTAAATCAGGGATATCCATAATAGTGGGTACTTTGTAGTCGAGCAGATTGTTATTATAGATTTTTCCAGAGTCGGGATCAACCATCAACTCTTCAAAAAGGGCCGCACCAATGCCCATGGCCATGCCGCCATGAACCTGGCCTTCGGCTGTTACCGGGTTGATGATAATACCACTGTCGTGGACGTTATATATTTCGTTGATTTTCACTCTGCAAAGAGGAATGTCAACTGTAATGTCAACAAAGGTACAGCCAAATACATGGGGGTTATTCCGGACTTTATACGTCGCCTCTGCAGTAATCTGGCCGCCACGCTCTTTATTGTAATAGGCGTCGATTGCCACGTCGCGGACACTCAAAACTGCTATTTTTGGATCCTCGGCAATAACTATATCATCTCCTACAATAGTTATCAGCTCAGAATCAAGCCCGGTGATCACACTTGCGTGGGCAAGAATCTTTGTTTTCAACTGCTCGGCGGTTCGCATTACCGCCTGGCCTGTTACATAGGTTTGGCGGGAAGCATAGGAACCGGTATCAAACGGGGTAACATCTGTGTCCTGGGCAGAAACAACATGTATTTTTTCAAATGTGAAACCAAGGGTTTCTGCAGCCATCTGAGCAAGGGCAGTGTCCGAACCCTGTCCGATTTCCGTGGCACCGACCTGCAGATGGGCGGAACCATCCTGATTGAGAATCAGGCGTGCACTTGCCGGTTCTACGCATACCGGGTACGTACCAGAACCATAGCTGAAAATAGCTACACCCAGCCCGTTTCTGACCTGGCCGGTTTGTTCTGCAGACCAGGCCGCTCGCTTTTTATCCCAATTAATCAGTTCCTTTCCTTTGTAAATACTGTCAAGAAGACCACAGGTCATAATCGGTTTTTTTGTAATCTGACTTTTGTCGCCGGCCCTGGCACCGTTTTTGAGACGAAACTCAACCGAATCCATGCCAAAAGACCGCGCTGCTTCTTCCATTGCGCACTCGATGGCAAAGGTCATCTGGGGTGAACCATAGGCTCGCATGGCGCCTGCGGCGGGGATATTGCTGTAAATTGTCTTTGTTTTACAGCTGTAAACGGCTCTTGGATACATATAGTGAGTTTTTGCAGCCCCGGCAGAAACGATGGAATGTCCGTGGGAGGCATAGGCACCGGTAATGGAAAGTGCATCAAAGTCTATCAGTTTGACGGTACCTTCCCTGTCTAGACCAACTTGTACTTTGACGTCAAAGGGATGTCTTACTCTGGTACCGATCATACCCTCCTCCCGGTCCAGCTTGAGCCGTACCGGAATACCATCCAATTTTTTCGTCAAAAACGCTACCATTGGCTCAAGGATGACGTCTTGTTTATTGCCAAACCCGCCGCCAATGGCTGGTTTTATTACTCGAATAAAGCCTACATCCATTTCAAGCGCCTCACCCACGATGCGTCTTGCTATATGTGGGATCTGGGTGGATGAGACAATGACGATACGATCAAGATCGTCCATATAGGCGTAAGCGGTATGATTTTCCAGGTGGCAATGTTGCACTATCTGTGTTTTGTACCGCCCCTTAATCAACCGATCGCACTCTTCTTTTACAGCATCAAGATCGCCACCAGCCACAAAAGAGTGGGACTTCACTATATTTCCTGATCCTTTGTGAATTTCTACAGCATCTTTTGACAGGATATCACTCACCTCTACCAGAGGCTGATAGGATTCGTATTCGACATCAATAAGAGAGAGTGCTTTTGTTGCCACAAGATCATTTACCGCCACCACGATGGCAATTTCATCACCCATATAACGGACATGATCTGTGAGTAGATACCGGTCGGCAACATCCATATGGTGCGGATCAAGGGAAAAGGGATGGCCCGCTGTGGCATAGATCCTTTTGGGAACATCCTGAAAGGTGAAGACACCGTCAACACCGGGTAGAGCCTTGGCCTGGCTCGTGTCTATAAAGGTTACCCGACCATGAGAGATAGTTGAGCGTAAATACTTAGCCACCCTCATTCCAGGCATAGTAAAGTCATCTGTATAACGTGCTTTGCCTGTTACCTTGGCGACTCCATCAACTCTTTGAACTGCCTTGCCTACAACCATTATTCATCCTCCAAAAAATGGATTAGTACCTTACACCGTAAAAGCTGTGACTCTTTTCAGTACCCCCTTGAGGGGTATAAAAAACAGGTAAGCGCAGACTCCGAGAAATTGAGTGAAGTATTTAACTGGGAAATAGATATATACCTCCAAGGTACTTACTTGCGGTTTACTGCGTTAGTGCCCTGCCTCTCTTTTACCGGAGTTATATCTAAAAAGCACCTTCCAGGAGCTTGTTTGTAGTACTGTAACTATATTTATTCCACAAATTCCACTTCAATTGTTTCAGACGACTTATGACTTACCCATCTTCTCTTCCTTTTCTGCAGTAGACTTCATTTCCTAATATGTGAACATGTTTTACAACACGATCATCGCCTAGCATTTGCAATACGAATATTCTTTCTTTTAGGGTTTTGCATCGTTTAACACGCCTGGAAAGCAAAGGAGTAGCGTTGTAATCGAGAACCACAAAATCAGCTTCTTTACCTGGCTCGAAGTTACCTATCAGGTCATCAAGGTCGAGAGTTCGTGCTCCTCCCAAAGTGGCAAGATATAATGATTTAAAAGGTGACAATTGATGGCCCCTGAGCTGCTGTATCTTATAGGCGTCGCTCAGGGTCTGGAGCAGTGAGAAACTGGTTCCCGCACCGATGTCAGTTGCCATACCTACCTTAACCTTTTGTCGTTCTGCTTCAGCAAGATTAAAGAGACCGCTGCCTAGGAAAAGATTTGAAGTTGGACAAAATGCGATGCCTGCTCCACGCTTATGCATAAGCTCGTAGTCGTCGTCACTGAGATGAATACAGTGGGCGAAAACACTCCGTTTGGTGACAAGTCCATGGCGATCGTACACATCAAGATAACTTGTACTATCGGGGAACAGGTTTTGTACCCATTGCACTTCACTCTTGCTTTCTGCAAGATGAGTGTGCAGGTAGAGATCCGGCTGCTCTTTGAGCAATTTACCAGCCATAGCCAGTTGTTCATCACTCGAAGTTGGTGCAAATCTTGGAGTAATTGCATACCGTAACCGATCAACACCGTGCCATTTTTCGGCTAATTCCTTACTGTCGAGGTAACTGCTAACTGGAGTATCCCTGAGGTAGTCCGGGGCGTTGCGATCCATAAGTACTTTCCCACAAATCATACGCAGACAGCGTGCTTTAGCTGCACTAAAAAACGCATCCACGGATTGTCTATGAACTGTACCAAATACAAGTGCTGTAGTTGTACCGTTACGTATCAACTCGTCGAAAAAGAATTCAGCTATCTCTCTGGATTTTTTCTCATCGCTAAATTCATTCTCAGCAGGAAACGCATACATTTCAAGCCATTCGAGGAGATGTTCTCCATAAGCGGCTATTATTTCTGTTTGTGGATAATGCAGATGACAGTCAATGAATCCAGGAACTATCAGACTGTTCGTATATTGGGTAACATGTATGTCTGCCGGTAACGTGGCTAACAATTCAGGCGCAGAACCGATGGCCTCCACTATGCCAGACTTGACAATCATCAGGCCATCTTGAAAAAACTCGTAACTCTTATCGTCGCTAACGTCAGCAGGGTCGGCTAAACAATGGAATATTTCACCTCTAAAAATCTGCAGCTTGTCGATAACCACGATACAACGCTCTTAATTATTCGGTTTAAGAATCTATCTATTATACCATCACTCTAGCCGAGCAAAACAACCCTGTCTACAATTAATTTTAAAACAACCAGTAATTTTGTTGACCTCGTCAACTAATGCCACTAAAACTATGATTAAGAGTCTTTGAGACAAGAGATAAAACAAATACGAGATAAAATTTGGAGGATTGTATCCATGATCTCGATCTATCAAACAATTGCGAAACATCTCCAACTCGGTGAATCGGTCGTATTGGCAACCGTCATCACAACAGAGGGATCAACCCCACGTAAAGCCGGAGCAAAAATGGCAATCTTCAGTGACGGCACCAATGTCGGTACTATTGGAGGAGGCAGTGCCGAAGCTTCAATACTGAAACATTCGAATAAACTCCTGCACAACGGAGTGGCTATCATCAAAGAGTGTAACTTAGATGACCATGAAGCTGCTGACCTGGGCATGATTTGCGGGGGGCAACAACACATTTTATTAGTTGTCGTTGCAGGAAACGCATACAATCAAGAACTATTTCAAACACTTGGGAACATTAACTACACTAAGAAGAAGATGCATTTTGTCACAATATTACGTGGCACACGATCCAACTTTTCTCAAGTAACTCTACGATTATTTGCTCAAAACATGGTACCTGTAGATCTTCAATCCAACCCAGTAACTGATGAAGTTTTTCAAATGCCTGCATTACCACAATTACCCATCATTTTTGAAACAGTTGGAGACCACACCTATCTGGTGGAAACCCTGGGATTCCAAAGCACAATGTATATATTTGGGGGAGGACACGTCGCCCGACCTACTGTTGCAACCGCATCAATGGTTGGGTTTCAAACAGTAGTCCTCGATGATCGGTCGGAATTTGCAAATAGTACTGCATTTCCAGAAGCTCAGGAGATTGTAATTCTACCTGACTACGACGATCCTTTTAAAGACCTGACCATAGACGAAAATTCTTACATTGTTATCGCAACCCGTGGACATGTTCATGATCAGGCGATACTTTCTAAAGCACTTGAAACTACAGCCGCATATATTGGCATGATAGGAAGTCGACGTAAGATAAACTCGTGCTTTAAATCCTTAAAAAAGCAAGGGGTAGATAAAACTAAATTCGCGCGGGTTCATGCTCCTATTGGTATTGATATCGGTTCGGAAACCCCGGAAGAAATAGGTGTGAGTATTGTTGCAGAACTCATTCAAGCCCGTAATCAACTGAGGTGAAAAATGAAACGAATATGGATTAAAAACCCGCTGGCAATATACGTTCCTGATGAAGTAAACGCTGAAGGCGGAATCGTCACCAGCGATGGCAAAATAGTTGAGCTGGTCACAAAAGGAAGCCAGCCCACAACCTCTTACGACACAATCTTTGATGCAGCTAATCATGTCGTACTACCAGGCCTGATCAATACTCACCATCATTTTTATCAAACCCTCAACAGAGCGGTACCTGCAGCTTGCGGCAAAGAGCTTTTTGACTGGCTTAAAGTGTTATATAAAATCTGGGCTAAACTATCACCCGAACATATTGTATCATCAAGCCGATTGGCGCTTGCCGAATTATTACTCTCCGGATGTACTACCGCATCTGACCATCATTATGTATTCCCAGATGGACTTGAGCATGCAATTGATTTACAGATCGAAGAAGCTGCCAAACTGGGTATGAGAGTATCATTGACTCGTGGATCAATGAGCCTGTCGGTAGAAGACGGTGGACTACCGCCCAAAAGTGTGGTTCAAAGTGAAGAAGTTATTTTAACCGATAGTGAGCGACTCATTGAAAAATATCATCAAGCTGTCCCTGGAGCAATGGTACAAATAGCCTTGGCACCCTGCTCTCCTTTTTCCGTGAGTGAAACATTGATGGCAGAGACTGCTCTATTGGCCAGACGTCATGGAGTACGTTTACATACACATCTGGCAGAAACCAATGACGAAACCAGTTATTGCATTGATCTCTTTGGCGTACGACCTGTTGACTATTTAGAGCGGGTGGGCTGGTTGACAAACGACGTCTGGCTGGCCCACGGTATCCAGTTTGAGCCAGAAGAAATTAATCGATTAGGAGCTGCCGGTGTTGGGATCAGCCATTGTCCAAGTTCGAACATGGTTCTGGCATCCGGGATCTGTTCCACACTGGATCTTGAAGCAGCAGGTTGCCCGGTTGGCCTGGGGGTTGACGGATCGGCATCCAACGATTGTTCAAATCTCATGCAGGAAGTTCGACAGGCACTCCTCCTGCAACGCCTCAAATATGGTTCAGCAAGAGTTTGTCACCGCGATGCATTACGCTGGGGTACAAAGGGATCGGCTCGTTGTTTGGGGCGGGATGACTTAGGCGAAATCATCCCTGGCAAGCAGGCTGATCTTGCCCTCTTCAAACTGGATGAGCTACGCTTTTCCGGTACAGGTGACCCTTTGGCTGCATTGGTTATGTGCGGAGCACACAAAGCAGATTATGTGATGATTGCTGGTAAGTGGGTAGTAAGGGAAGGCGAAATACCCGGATTGGATCTAGAAAAACTTATCAACGAACATTCCGGTCTGGCCAAAACCTTGCTGATTTGACAGTACCGTAGATGTGCACAACTAAAGAGAACGGTCCCCTCTTTTCAGCTTGTGTTTTCTGGATCAAGAGAAAATAGATCTTACAAAGGTGTCGTCAGGTTTCCATTGGGCGTAGATAAAAGTTTATGATAAGCATTAAAGAGGCTCTGGTTCTAGGCGAAAAAGGAGTGGTCAGTATTACCGGGGCAGGTGGCAAAACCTCTCTTATGTATTCTCTTGCCCTGGAACTCGTAGCCGCAGGCAAGAAAGTACTGACTACCACCACAACCAAGATTTTTCCGCCATCCCAGAAGGAATCGCCTGCTACCATAATATCCCGGTTTCCCGAGGAAATCGTCGAGAAGGCAGAAGCCCTTCTTAATAGGCATTCCCACCTGACTGTGGCATCTGACTACCTCCAGGATTGCCATAAGCTCAACGGCCTGAAACCTTCCGCTATAGAGTACATCTTACAGGCAAATCTCTTTGACTTCATTATTATTGAGGCGGATGGTGCTGCGCGGAGATCACTCAAAGCCAGTGCTCCTCATGAGCCGGTCGTCCCTCAGTTTTCAGATCGTGTTGTTGCGATGGTAGGTCTCGATGTGGTGGCAAAACCACTGACGGAAGAGTGGGTTTTCAGATCCAGTATTTTTTCACGTATTACCGGGTTGAAACTATTGCAAAATATAACAGAGTCATCCATTGCATCGGCAATCATCCATGACATGTCGTCCGTCTCTGTCACCGGGCAAGAGAATATGATGATTGCCTTTCTCAACAAGGCAGATAATTTGAAGGCACGTCATGCGGGTGAGCGAATTGCAGCCTTTATTGAGAAAAGTGGCAGAAATATTTTCAACCGGATCGTAATTGGTGAATTGAGGCCGGAACCTTTTATTCACTCGTATAAAGCAATAATGGAGTTTCCCGAAAGTTAAAATACCATACCTTATTCGCCCATCCTTTAGTCATATACCAGGCTCAATCTTCTGGAATATACCGTGAAGTAATAACCAGAAAACGATCCTACAGAGTCTCACAATGCCTCCGTAAAGTCATGAACTTTACAGAGGCACCTCGGAACAAGTCGACAAACTATTTTGCAGCTTCGAGGAAGGCATTCAACATCTCTTCACCTTCAGATCCGAATTTTTCAATAATCAGTTTCTTTACCGCCGGTACAGCAACTCTTCTAAATTCTTCTTTTTCTTCCGCAGTCAAAGTATTTACTTTCATGTTTTTCGACAATTCGACAAGACCTCTATCGGAGGCCTCAATAACACGTCCAATTCCACGACCAGCAACGATTGCCGATTTTGCAGCGTAAGTAACAACATTTTTTTCGCTGTCACTCAAATTATTCCAAAAATTTCCATTCATAGTCCATACGTAAGGGGCGAAGACATGACCACTCAGGGTTAAATATTTTTGTACTTCCTGAAATTTGGCAAAAGCAATTATCGGAATCGGATTCATCTGACCATCAGCAACACCTGTTTGCAGAGCCGTATATACCTCAGACCAGGAAATAGCCACGGGTTGCCCACCCATAGCGGTGATGATGGCCTTGTGGGTATCGAGGCCCATGGTTCGAATTTTCATCCCAGCCATATCAGCTGGAGTATGGATTGGCCGTTTAGAGTTTGTGAGATGAAAGAACCCCCCGGAATCTCCAAACCCAAGGACATGCAGACCAGTTTTCTTCTCGATATCAGCAGCAAGCTTTTGACCGAAAGGTCCATCAAAGACCTCATAAGTCTTACTGATATTAGAGAATGCAAAGGGAATATCCAAAACACCAATAAGTGGATATACAGATGCAAATCCACCTACCGAGTGAATGCCTGCTTGAATCACGCCAGCTTTCACCTGTTGGAGAGCATCCTTGTCTTTGCCCAACTGCCCACTTGGAAAAGTTTGCACCATTATAGACCCATTCGTGTCAGCCTCAACAATACTTTTGAAGACAGTGGCCATGGCACCCGTAGGATTATCAAAAGGATCATCTTTATTGAGATGGTGCAATTTGAGTTTTTTTTGCAGCCAAAGCGCTTCCTGCAACACCGGTGAAAGCAAACAGGGCCACCATTAAAATGGTGGAAAAAAACTTGAATCTTTTCATGTTGATCTCCTCATTTGTGGCAGTATTCTGCCATTTTTTGTATTACTGTCCTTTTTTCAACTGGTAACTGTGTTCTCTGCGGCCAGTTCTGTCTGTTCAAAAAAGGACTCTGTTAGTCAAAAAATATTACATGACCATTCTTGGGATGAACAAGGTCAAATCATCCCAGAAAGCAACTAAAAAAAGCACAGCTATTTCCACTACTAAAAATGGAATAAGCGCCATGCTAATTTTTTCTATCCGTTCCCCTGTAACAGAGGACATCACAAAGAGACATGCCCCAACAGGTGGGGTCATTAGTGAAATATTGAGTGCCAAGACAATCATAATTCCCGCATGAACCGGATCCATTCCGATTGTCGTAGTCAATGGCCCGAGTACTGGTGCAAGAATAATCAGAGCCGCATTTATATCCATAAACATCCCCACCACGAGCAGTAAGCCGAGAATTAAAGCAATGATGACATTAGGGTTGCTTGATAGCATTAAAAAAAACGCGGCGATTTTCTGTGGAATCTGCATAAATGTCATCCACCAGCTGAGAATTGAAGCACTGGCAATAATCAAAAACACAATACCTGTAATCCTGGCTGTACGGATGAGCATCTCAACAATATCCTGGACGGTGAGAGCCCGGTAGACAACTACGCCGATAAAAAGGGCATAAAACACCGCGATTGCCGCTGCTTCCGTAGGTGTTACAATACCAAAAAGGATGCCTCCAAGAATAATTCCGGGCATAAGGATAGCCAGAAAACTAGATTTAAACGCCCAGAAGATACGGATAAGACTAAAGCCGTCTTTACTTTTGGGTAGGTTCAATCGTTTACCTAAAAGAGCAATTACACCCATACATAACACACAAATCAAGAGACCTGGAAGGATGCCTGCCGCAAAAAGTCCGGCAATGGAAACACCCATCAAAGAACCGTAAATGACCATGAGATTAGATGGTGGGATGGTTGGCCCGATGATTGAGCCGGCAACGGTTACAGCACAGGAAAACGGCCGTGTGTAACCGTTTTTTACCATAGCTGGAACGAGCGTATTGCCAAATGCAGCCGTGTCCGCAACCGCTGCTCCAGTCATACCTGCAAAGAGGACCGAGGCAATCATATTTGAATGGGCAAGACCACCTCTTAGATAACCAACCAGAGCATCTGCAAATGCAGCGAGTTTTGCGGTGATACCAGAACGGTTCATAATCTCTCCAGCCAAAATGAAAAACGGCATGGCCATAAAAGTGAAAAGGTCAAGACCCTCGAAATAGCGTTTAGGTGCCATCATTAAAAAATTATCCCCACCAATCTGGACGAGACCAGCAATTCCGGCGACTCCAAGTGTAACCCCAATGGGTAACCCGATAAGAATAAAGAAAAAGAAAATCAGCAGAACAGTGATCATAATATGCTCCTGAGAAGTAAACTATTTACAACGCCATCATTTATTGAGTGATCAGCGACAATTATAATTACCGCCTGACGACAATTATTTTCACCGGATAATTGTGAATAGATTATTCATGTTGCTCTAAGGAGGAACATGAATGATCACAGA
>CAMZKN010000034.1 GCA_947311315.1 uncultured Desulfobulbaceae bacterium
GCATGGTTACCATGAGTTTCAATATATGTGTCTGGGTTTTGCGTTGCTGGACGAAGAGAACTGACATGTACAGCTCCTTTTTATGGGTAATAGGCAGGCCTAGAAGGGCTACTTTATCTGGAAGAGCCAGCATGAAGATGGCTTTGGCTTCTTCGGAAAGTAGGCCTCCGGCAATGATCTGCACGAGTTGGGAGTCGACCATAAGGTTATAGAGCGCCGGGGCAGAAAGGGTGCCCAGCACTATGTAGGCTGCGGTGACCGGCAGGCCCATGCCCAGAACCAGTGAGGCAAGAGCAATGAGACCAATGGCGATAATGAGGCTGCCGCCAGCCCATTCGGTGATCATCAGGGAAAAGGTATTGCCTATACCCGTTGTGGCAATGACGTTGACCACGAGTCCGACGCTGCAGAGGAGAATGCCTGTCATCACCATGTTTCTGGCACCCAGAGCAAGTGCTTCCAGAATTGCCGAAAAGCCCATTTTGTTGGGGGTAAACCAGGAGGCAACAATAACGGCGACAATGGAAATCCCGGCGGCATAGGTTGGAGTAAACCCATAAACGAGCATACCGATAAGAGCGCAAATAGGCAGTAAAAAGGGCAGGCCACCTTCTTTCAGCACCTGAAGAGCAGTCAGTTGTTCATCGTCTACAACTGCGAGATTATTTTTCTTTGCTTCAATGCGGACATAAAAGGCAACACTTGCAAAGTAGAGGATAGCGGGCAGGATGGAAACGGTAACGATGGTGGTGTAGGGGATCTGGGTATAACTTGCCATAACAAAGGCACCTGCTCCCATAATTGGTGGCATCAGTTGCCCACCGGTTGACGCTGCAGCCTCTACTCCGGCTGCAAATTTGGCATCAAAACCCGCTTTTTTCATAAGAGGGATGGTAATGACGCCGGTTGATGCGGTATTGGCAACGGCTGAACCGGAAATTGTGCCGGTCAGGCCAGAGGCAAAGACGGCTACCAGGCCAGGGCCGCCGACAGTTTTCCCGGCAACCGCCCGGGCGAGGTTAATAACAAAATCTCCGGCACCGGAGCGCAGGAGAAAGGCGCCAAAGAGAATAAACATAAAAACAAAGGTTGATGAGATTCGGGCAATATTGCCAAAGAGGCCATCATCTCCGTATACGGATCTGAAGAGGATGGTCTCGTTGGTCAGACCTGTGAATTTAAAGACACCATCAAGCAGAGCCCCCCACCATCCAACATAAGTAAGGGCCAGGATGATGAGAATTGGAATAATCCAACCTGTGGTTCGTCTGGTGAATTCCAGGGCGGAAAGGATCAGCAGAGTTCCGGCAATCCATTCAGCAGTTGAAAGGCGAACCCCTCTTGCGTAAATGGCATCTTCCATGGAGATAAGATAAATCGCAGAAAATGCGGCGGTAAGACCGAGGAGGATATCGAGTATCAAAAGCCATTTGTTTTTTCGTTTAGAACCTCCAAGCGGATATGTAAGGGAGCAGAGCAGGGCAAAGCAGGAATAGTGCAGCGCGTTTTGCCAGAGAGATGGCAGTACTGTTATGATATTAAAGTAGAGGTGCAGCAGTGATGTGGCAACTGCAAGAAAAAAGATTATCTGTGCTTTTATGCTCGATCTGTCTGGCCTGAAAAGCTCATTTCTCTCCAAAATCGTACTCCCTGGATGTTGCCCTGCCATAAGGGTATCTATCCTGCCTCCTCAACCTTAGAGTGGCGGGAGGCAGGATGGTTCAATGGAAAAGAAACTACTTGGCGATCAGGTTGTCGGGTATAGTCATACCTATTTCCTTGTAATAACGGGCAGCACCGGGATGCAGTGGCATGGGCAGTCCGGCAATAGCTTTTTCCGTGCTCATTGCCTTGGTTGCCTTATGGATTGCGTTGAGGAACGGGAGGTTTTCGTAGATTGTTTTAGTTATCAGGTAAACAGTTTCTTCATCGACGTCTTTCCTGACGGCGAGAAAATTGGGCTGGGCAATGGTCATAACATCTTTTTTCAAACCGGGGTAGGCACCAGCCGGAATGCGATATGGAGTCCAGAGGCCGAGACCACCGTCCGCTTTTTTTGCCTGTTCGTCAGTAAAACTCAACAAAGTTGCCTTATCTCCCATTGAGGCGAGAGCCCTTGTCACAGCACTTGCCGGTACGCCAGCCGGGGTTCCCATAGCAACTATCTGTCCGTTTTGCAATGCATCTGCACTGGGGCCGTATCCGACATGAATCAGGTCATAATCTTTGTTTATATCGATGCCGAGGTTGCCGAGAATAACAGTGTTTGAGCCGATGGTACCAGAGTTTTTTTTGCCAAGTGAGAGCCGCTCACCTTTGAGGTCGGCCATATCAGATATGGTGCCAGTCTTTGCTTTACTGGAGAGAATGGTGAAATGTTCGACATTTTGCCAGAGCATGGATACTGATCTGAGCTCTTTTTGTGGGCCATCCTGTTTGATTGGGCCTTTACCGTTCCACGCATAATACCCATAGAGTCCCTAGAGAATGGCAAACTGTACTTCATTTTCACGCAGGAGTTTAACATTTTCCCCGGAGCCTGCAGAGTTGATGGCTGACATGGCGATTTTTAGTTTGGGCTGTAATTTTACTTTAGTCAGGGTGGAAATAGCAACACCAACAGGATAATACGTACCACCTGTAGACGCTGTGGCAAGCAGGAAGTTTTTTTCGGTGACTGCCTGAGCGTTTCCGGTACAAAAGAAACTCATTGCCACGACGGCAATTGCAAAACGTCTGAAATACGATGTCAATTTCATCTTGATCTCCTTTAAAACGAATTATCAGTGGAGAAATACAAATGAGTTCAATGTCACTTGCATTCGTTTGGGCCCCAGAGCCTGCGGGGAGAGTGTGGTTATTCACTCAGAAAAACATACAACACATGTTTCTTTTACCAGCTCTTCACCCTGGTTACCAGAGTGGCATAAAAAAAATCTTGACTTGAAAACGAGAACTAATTACATTTAGGATTAATTATTAACTTAAGTGGAGTGTTATGCAGCTGCGAATGACAAATCAGCGGGAGATTATTCTGCGGGAATTACGAAAGAGTAAAAGACATCTGAGTGCAGATGAACTTTACGATATCGTTAAAAAAGATATGCCGCGTATCAGTCTTGCAACCGTCTATCGCAACCTTGAAATACTCTCGGAAGCCGGGCTGATTGGCAAGCTTGAAATAAGTGGAAGGCAGAAAAGGTTTGACTATGATGTTAAAGATCATGATCACATTTATTGTGTGGTTTGCCACCGTGTCGACAATCTCAATATTCAACGGGAAACTCTGTCCCGTGAAGATCTGGTGAGTACTGTCGGCTATTCTATTACCGGTTACAGGCTTGAGGTTGTAGGTATTTGTCCGAGTTGTCAAAAAAAACAAAATAAAGGAGAATGAGCAATGGCTGGATGTGGAAGTAAATGTGCGAGTGAAAAGACGACTGCTGAGTCTAATCAGGTTCTTGCTGCCCTAGCTAAATGTGACGGCCCCTGTGCGTCCAAGGATATTGCCGAAGCGACAGGGCTTGATAAAAAAGTTGTTTCCAGTCGGATCACTGCTTTGAAAAAGAAGGGTCTGGTGGATAGTCCGGTACGCTGTAAATATGGAATCACTGCAGAGGGAAAGAGTTCATTGAAATAACTGCATTAGTAGGATATAATATTATTTCTTTGTAGTTCGATTACCCGTGGATGAGCTGTTTGTCTGCGGGTTTCTTTTACTTTATCTACTAATTGGTGGGTCTCTTCATTACGGTGCCTTATGCAAGAAATAATAGCAAAAACCAGGACTTTCAGACGTTTTGTGGAAAAAGAATCAATTTCCGAAACCGTTATCCGGGAGCTTATTGATCTGGCACGCCTTGGTGGTTCAGCCCGTAATAGTCAGTCATGGCAGTATCAGATTGTTAATACACCGGAACAATGCGAAAAAATCTTTCCTTTTCTTGGGTGGGCCGGATATTTGAGTGATTGGAAAGGCCCCGTTGAGGGGGAACGTCCCAGTGCCTATGTGCTCTGTTTTTTAAACAGAAAATGGCTAAGGGGATCGGATCTCGAGGCTCAGTTTGATCTGGGAATATCTACTCAGAATCTGCTTTTGGGGGCAATGCAGAAAAGAATTGGTGGGTGCAGAATAGCAGCCTTTAACCCCAAACTCGCTTCTCTTTTTGAAAAGCCTGACTACCTGGAGCTCTCTTTGGTTATAGCTCTTGGCAAACCAAGAGAGACTGTGATAGTTGAAGAATGTTCCAACGACGAAAATATCCAATACTGGCGAGATGATGAGGGTGTGCACCATGTACCCAAAAGGTCACTTTCGAGCTGTCTGGTTTCGCTGAAAATACGATGATTTTGTGTTAGATACGCCTCCTGTTCGCACCTTCAGCTACCATTATCGCAGGAAATATGGTCATGCTGTGGGGAAAATCCCGGTTGATATCGGTGTTCCCTGTCCTAATCGAAAAAACGGGGGCTGTATCTTCTGCAGCCCTCCTGCTTTTACCCCTTCCTACCTGAAAAGATCTGATTCTGTTTTCAAACAGATTGAAAATGGGAAGGCAAAAATACTGAAAGATAGATTTGTCAAGTATTTTGCATATTTTCAGCAGGAAAGCTGTACTATTGCTCCCGCTGATTATCTAATACCTGTGATGCGGTCACTGCTCCTTGATGATGATTGTGTGGGACTGATTATTTCCACACGTCCTGACTGTATAGAAATGGAATTTCTGGAAAAGTTGACAGAGATTGTCAGGCAGGCCGAAAAAGAGTGTCTCTTTGAGTTGGGTTTACAGTCAATACATGAAAACAGTTTAAAACTGTTGAACCGGAATCACAGTCTGGATGATTTTATCATAGCAGCTGAGCGAATTACAGCTGTTGATTGTTTTCAATTGGGCGCACATCTAATATTTGGTATTCCCGGCGAAACAGAGAAAATGAT
This sequence comes from uncultured Desulfobulbaceae bacterium, assembly GCA_947311315.1. Classification (GTDB taxonomy): domain Bacteria; phylum Desulfobacterota; class Desulfobulbia; order Desulfobulbales; family Desulfocapsaceae; genus Desulforhopalus_A. The sequence continues at coordinate 4,943 of CAMZKN010000034.1, forward strand.
GCTTGCTTCTCTGCAGTTGGTGTGTGCTATAGGCGTTGATGCTCTGAAATTACATCACTTGCAGGTTATCAGGAATACAGCTTTGCACACACTGTACAAAAAGGATGGCCTGGCTCTCTTTTCACAGGAATCGTACACGAATTTTTTGTTGAAAGCGATACCGATCATATCATCACATGTTGTTATTCACAGATTCTGGTCAACGGCACATCCAGATGTGCTGGTGGCCCCCAAATGGAACTGCCTGACCGGAAAATTGAGTGCCGACCTTACTCGAAAAATGGTGGAGAGGGGATTGTGGCAGGGGCAGGCAATCTGTAGTTCCCGATAGTTGGTCTGTTTTGCGCAGTGAAAAAAAATTGTAACTGTGGCTGGACTGTGTCTGAAGTGTGATTATTACCTATAATTAGCCGAACTTTTTGCGAATAATTCCCAATCTCTTCTGTAACGGAGGTTTCCCGTTGAGGATAAAAATAGATATCACATAACATCAGTATGTTACA
>CAMZKN010000035.1 GCA_947311315.1 uncultured Desulfobulbaceae bacterium
ATCTCACAAGAAGATTTATAGGTCAATTAACTGTATCTTATTTTGAGCAATATGTCCAATTGTAAATGTAACCTTTTAAAGTTGTATAAGAACTGGGTTAGGGTTAAATCACCCTGCCCAACAAAGGCAAATAAGTACTGGCGTCCAACAACCTCCTGCTGCAATATTTATCTCTTCCCAAAACAAATCCAAAGGTGATAAAATCTCCATAAAGGTGTATATGGGGTTAACTTTTTATTAGAATGGGATAGAATTCAAAGCTCAGCATCAAATACAAAAACAGACACCATGAAAAATCAGGAACAACTCATTGCGCAGGCAAAATCCGTTATTCAACTGGGTGAAAAGGTTCTCACAACAGAGACAACCGGCCCCCAGCTGAAAAGCTCCATCGACGAACAGAAATTTCACGATTTCAGAATCTCCGCTCTTTCCTATCTGGGCCGCGTCTTTGGCGAAAACAGTACGTACTGCCAGAGTTTTCGAGCAGAAGTTTCTCAGCCTACAGCCAGTCGCACGCGGCGTGGTATTGGCATGATAACAGCAGCAGAACGCGAACTGCAGGGAGACTGGCTGAACACCACCCGTGGTTCCATTTCCCGCGATATTCTTACGGATCTGCTGCGACTTGCGAGCCTGCAGTTTGAGCTGGGCAATGGCTCGGCAACAATAATTATCAGTGGAACCGTTCTCGATAAAGTATTACGCGATATCTGTATGGGGCAAGGGGTTTCCATCCACAACCAACTGCAAAATAAAGCTGTTGCCAAAAAAGGATTACAATTGGCGGATGAAGCCTATAAGAAAAAGATCCTCGATCGGCAGCAGCATAAAAAAATAATTGCCTGGCTGGAACTCTGCGGCGCAGCAGCGTCCGGAAAAAAAGAAGCTGTTACCATGGATAAGGCCAAAACCATGCTAGCTGGTGTGCAAGACTTTGTTGGCAAAAGCAAATACTGATGGTGTCGTAAAAACTCTCCATTTTCTTCGTTGTTGCAATTTTTCATATCATTTCGACGTACCCTAGTACGCCAAAATGATATGAAAAATTGCACGCCTCGAAAATGAAGTTTTTTACTTAACCATCCTAAATTTTACGTCTTTACCAGTTTATACTGATGCAATCCTCACCATCCTTTCTACGCCCGGACACCATTCTGTACATTTACTATATTGGTGGAGTGGTTCCCGATCATCATCCCGTGGTTTCCGGTAGTTTTATAGGCAACTGGGTTGAAGATGAGTTCAGTTTTCTCTTTTTCACTGAACCCGCCAAAGATCAGGCACTTGAGATAATTTCCACCTACCCAAACCTCAAACTGCTTGATGAATATGAGATGACCTATTCCCAGTGGCAGGGAGGAAGTATTGAGCCGGTACGCATTGGCAGATTCCTGCTCAACCCGACCTGGATAAAGGCATCACCTGCTGAAAACGAGATAGCCATCACGCTCGATTCAGGTGTGGTTTTTGGTAACGGCGCGCACGCAACAACCCAGGCATGTCTGGAGGCCATTGATATTGCCTGCAGCGGAAACAAAGTAGAGACCATGCTTGATCTCGGCTGCGGTACCGGGGTTCTGGCGCTGGCAACCGCAAAACTTGGCTGCAAAAAAGTTATTGCTGTGGACTATAATTATCTGGCCACAAAAACAGCCAGGGGAAATGTCAGCCTGAACGAACTCGATGACAAAATTCTGGTAGTAAATGGCAGAGCGGAAGAACATACCAGTGTGGCAACTGACCTGCTTGTGGCCAATATTCATTACGATGTAATGAAAGATCTGGTTCGTTCTGAGGGATTTTTGAAACAAAAGTGGTTTATACTCTCCGGCCTGCTCCGCAGCGAAACGGATAAAATACTCACCTACTTAAAAGACCAGCCCGTTCTTATTTTCAAGCGTTGGAACCAGGATGATATCTGGAATACCATCCTGGGAATTACCAACTCACCGGAATAAACAACACTCCCGGTTCTGTTACTGCATCTTCTGTAGTGCGGCTATTCTCTCTTCAAGGGGAGGATGGCTCCTCAACAGATTTGCCATACCTCCAACTTTTGGCTGGATACCAAAGGCCGCGACCTGATCAGGCAACTGCGACGGCTCATGATGTGCCTGTAATCTTCTGAGTGCACCCACCATTTTTTCTTTACTGGTCAGATAGGCAGCGCCCTCGTCTGCGGTATATTCTCTTTTTCTGGAAAACCACATAACAATCATTGAAGCAAAGAAACCGAGAATAAGTTCAAGAACAATGGTCACCGCCATATAACCCAAGAATCCCAGGCCGCCACCCTCGTCATCGCTGCTTAAAAAATTACTGATAACGTTGGCAACAAGGCGCGACACGAAGATGACAAAAGTGTTCAAGACTCCCTGAATATGGGAAAGCGTGACCATATCCCCACAGGCAACGTGGGTGATTTCATGGGCCAGAACAGCCTCGACTTCATCTTTTGACATATTGCTCAAAAGACCAGTACTGACTGCCACCAACGCGGCATTCTTCTTCATTCCAGTGGCAAAGGCGTTCATATCAGGCGCATTGTAGATTGCAACTTCGGGCATGCCGATTTCCGCCTTCTGAGCCATTCTTTTTATCGTATCGTACAGCCATTTCTCGGTTGCATTCGCTGGCTGTTCGATTACACGGGCGCCAGTTGCCCTCTTTGCAATCCATTTAGACATTGCAAGAGAGATAAAAGAACCTCCCATGCCAAACATGGCCGCCATGACCAAAAGGCCCGATGTTGACCGACTGTCTATACCCAGCAGGCTCATCACAATCCCCAGCAAAACAAGGATTGCCATATTAGTCGCTAAAAACAGTACTATTCGCAGCACGTTACTCCTCCATAAAAAGAATTAATGCAATTTCCCCTGTGGCAGGCTGCCAGCAGCTACCGCCCAGAGGTAATAAAAACAAAGAGTTATAAACTCCGTGAGTAGTTACTTTTACCAGAAGTAAAGATAAACATAATTTTTTCTGCGACAAGGTGGTGACCATTATTTTTACAGATCAATTAGAATGTCTGGAGTATTTTTTTCACGGTGTTACCATCGACAGAACTGCCAAAATGAGTCATGATCGGTTTCATGGCCTGCATTTTATTTGCAAAAGTCGAAAAATCAACGTTTGCAACAATCCAGGCACGTATCTCTTCTTCATTTGCCTGCTGTGGCAGATATCCTTCCATAATTGTCAAAAAAGAGGAACCCTCCTGGCCCTGATGCCCCAGCAGCTCGCGCTCGGACTTGATCAGTTTTTTGATTATCGCAATGACCTGATCATCGTCCACAACCTTTTCGGACTGGCGGGCAAATTCTCCAATCAATATACGTATTGCCCCCATACGTTCAGTATCTTTGGCCTTCATTGCAGCTTTTAATTCCTGGCTGAATTTTTCCTGTAAACTCATTTTTTCTCCTGTAACATACGATTAATTAGTGTCTTACTACTGAAAAACAACAATATACTACATGTCGGGTAAAAGAGCAGCACCACCCCAATTACCTGCTCTACCTGAAAGAGTTGTCCGCAAAACGGACATCTGGTAGTATCAAAAACTTCACTTACAAAGACAATCGCAAGATCAAAGAGGTCTATATGACACTATTACCAGCAATTGAACTCGAAACACAACCACAGCCCGACAGTAGTGTTATATGGCTGCATGGACTCGGCGCAGACGGCAATGATTTCGCACCTATCGTCCCGGAACTGCACTTACCCAAAGAGATGAAGATTCGGTTTATCTTTCCACACGCACCTTCCATCTCCGTCACGGTTAACGGCGGTTTTGTCATGCCTGCATGGTATGATATTACAGAGATGGATATTGATCGAAAGATCGATGCTGAGGGACTACTGCAGTCTGCCAACCTGATAACAGATTTCATCGATTCCGAGCGCAAACGTGGTATTGACAGTAAACGAATCGTCATTGCCGGTTTCTCGCAAGGTGGTGCTGTGGCCTACCAGACAGCGCTCAGTTACCCGGAACCCCTTTGTGGGCTCCTTGCCATGTCCACCTATTTTGCAACCGCCGACACCCTGCAAATGAGTGAAGTGAATAAAAAAATTCCAATCCTGATACAACATGGAGAACAGGACCCCGTTGTCCCGGAATTACTTGGCCGCAAAGCAACCACCAGCCTTATCAAAATAGGATACAGCGTCAGTTATCAGCATTACCCCATGGAACATACTGTCTGCCCCCAGCAGATAAATGCTATTTCCAAATGGCTGCAAACAGTAATAGTATGATGGACTCTTTAGCCTTTTTAGCGGAACAGAAAATCGCCCAGGCGATGCGGGAAAAAGATTTTAATTCCCCGAAGTGGAAGAACAAACCCCTGCCGCTCGAAGATGACCGTTTTGTGCCTGATGATCTTAAAATGGCCTACAAGATCCTGAAAAACAGTGGCTATCTGCCACCTGAAATAGAGGAACGCAAGGAGATCCAAAAACTCGAAGATCTTATCATTAAAACAGAAGACGAACACGAGCGCCTCAAGCAGATGAAAAAACTCAATGTTCTTCTGATGAAAGTGGATGCAAATCGTTCATTTTCCACTAATATTTCCAACCAGCAGGATTATTACAGAAAAGTTGTTGAAAAAATAACGATTCATTCCAAAACTGCCAAAAAGAAATAGATTATGAAAACTATCGTTGCCGACAAAAATGAAGAATATCTGGCCGAAGCTGCAGCAAAATTCAAGAACGCCAAATATCCTTTAGCACTTACCGGAGCTGGAATTTCCGTTAACAGTGGCATTGCCGATTTTCGCAGCGCGGGTGGATTGTGGTCAATCTTTTCTCCTGAAGAATATGCCACCCTCAAAGTGTTTTTACATAACCCCGACAAGGCGTGGCAATTATTCCGTGAACTTGGTACATGCCTTATCGACAAAAAACCAAATATCGGCCATAAGGCCCTCGCTCAACTTGAAGAAAACGGTTTGCTCAGAGGATTAATCACACAAAATGTGGATAACCTGCATCAAATCGCCGGAAGCAAAAAGGTTTTGGAGATCCATGGAGATCACCAGCATCTCCACTGTCTGCAATGCAACAATACAATCCAGGCCACTGCAGATCATTTCAAAGGCGAACAAGTCCCTTTATGCGATCTCTGCAATTATCCCCTCAAACCCAATATTGTCCTCTTTGGAGAAGCCGTTAAAAGCCTGGAAAAAATCGAACAGATTATCGTTCAATGTGATCTTCTTCTGGTGATCGGCACCTCTGCCAATGTACACCCTGCAGCCGGACTTCCGGCAATTGTAAACCAACAGGGTGGAATAATTTATGAATTCAACAGAGAACAGGCACTCGCTTCCCCAGGCTATCATCAAGCCACCCCCCTCACGCACTATTTTTTTAAAGGAGACCTCAACTCCACCCTGCCAAGATTTGCCCAGGCTGTCCTTGAATAAAAAATAAGTTAATAATTCGATACCTTTTGTCGACAAGAAGACGAGGAACTTGTCCGAGAACATCTCAAGGCTAATCTTGCAAAATTGCCTCAGATTAAGAGAGTCGGTACTATTTTCGGCTGAAAAAGTGACGAACTGATATTTCTTTGATACACTTTTAGTGCCTGATGTTCATTTGATAATTCATGGAAACTGCCCGCCGCTGCAAATGTGAAGGAAAATGCATGCAATTTTGTAAAGACTGCGGAGGAGTGCTTAATCTCTTTGGTACTAACGACCAGGAGTTATGCTCCTCCTGCATTCAGCAGAAAAAAAGGTACGCACTGTCAAGGCGCCTGCACCTGTTCAAAAACCACAGCAGGACAATTTTGACCTGCTGAACGATGCTGTTTTGTCCTGCGAAAATACAAAAATTGTCCTCCGTTCGAAAGAAGGCTGGGAGCTCTGGAGTGCACAAAAGGGCACAGAAACAGACCTGCAGACAATCATGGCAAGGGCTCGCCGTATTTATCAAATACGACTCAAAAGACAAAAGAATTAACAATGACAGTCACAATTTCAATAGGATCGGGAAAAGGTGGAACCGGCAAAACCACAGTCTCCGCCAACCTTGCTCTGCTGTTGGCCAGAACAGGTAGGAAAGTCTGCCTTGTCGACCTCGACATCGGTGGTGCCGATGCCCATATCCTGTTTGGGCTATTTGAACCGAAAAAAACACTTACAGATTTTTTAACACGAAAAGTCAATACAATCGCCGCTGTCGCCCATACCTTCTATTCCTTCAACGGATTACAACTCGTCCCCGGAACAGGCGATACCCTGCAGACAGCGAATATGACCTATCAGGAAAAGCAACGATTGCTCCGCGCTCTTGCAAAACTTGAAGTGGATGTGGTGCTGATAGACACAGGGGCTGGAACCAGTTATCACGCCCTTGATTTTTTTATGCACTCGGATATCCAGATCTGCGTCACCCAGCCGGATCCCACCTCAATCATGGATTTTTACACCTTCCTGCAACTGGCAACAATACGGAAAGTGCTTGGCAGCTTTCTCTCACAGAGTGAAGTCGGTGTTACTTTAAAACGTCATAATTTTAAGACATTGAGCGAAGTAATTGAACTTGCCGAAAAAACGCAGGAAGGTGCAAAAGAAAAGGTACAGCAGGCGTTGAAGTATTTCCACCCCTTGCTGATCATTAACAGGGATACCCCAAACAGCGGTGTGAATAAAACCAAACTGAAAAAAATGATTGCCAAATACCTCGGTATTGACGTCCCTGAACTGGGCGAAATCCCGGATGACACGCATATTAATCAGGCATTAAAAGCGTATATGCCGGTAACTGAACTCTACCCTTCCGCTCCATCATCAATTGCACTCCAGAAAATCGCTGTCAAGGTTGACCAGATTGTCGACTTGTTCAACAACCATTCCAGCCCGCAATAGTTCCAGATCCTACATCTCATGCGACTCCAGGGTCGTTTTTACCAGGAAAAACGCCACAGGCAATGAGGCGGAAAGGGCGAAAGCTGCAACTCCCGGAAAGATTATTTTAGTACCCGGAGAATTAACAAGAAGATAGGCCACCAAAAGAGGCATCTTGTCAAACTGGCAAAAGGTAAACAACCCCAGTACAAACCTGCGCATAAGATCGGGATGTCGCTCCGATGTTCCTTTTGAGGCCTTGTAAAACAAAAAACAGGATACAGAGATACCAATAAAGAATAAGCCTGTACCCAGCAGAACCTGGATTGCAAGCGAAGATTCATCCGTTGAGAGTCTTTTCGCATCAGAGGGAAACCAGTATATTGATGACAGGAAAAGGCTTGTTAAAAATCCGCCAAGCCCTCCCAGCATATATTTAAAGTGACTATTCGAAACCTGTTCCAATGCACTTTTTTGAGGTTTTATAAGAAACAGCGATAAAATCATGGCCAGAAGAAGAATTGCCAGAACAAAAAAAGGCCAGGCAGGTGCTTTTGCATAAATCGGAAACCAGAGCCTGTCTTCATTTACCGGCAGCATAAACAGAACACCCAGAAAGAACGAAGAAAATGCGCTAAAACCAATGAGCAGAGCCGTCATCAATCTTCCCAGCCCGGTAAGATAGCTTAGACCTGCAACAAAGGAAGCAAAACCCGCAATAAAAATACGTATTATCATCTGCTGTTAAAACTCCTGTTAATTTTTCCTGAAAAGACAATATTCCTGATCAATGATCATTAGAGTCACCATTATTTTTACACAGTAGCTATTATAGCTTGTCTTTTCCATTCTTTTACAGCAATTTGTTTACCATGATCCAAAACGAAAAAGAGAAAGCAGGTAATCCGGTGCAGGACAGTATCGTTTGCGAATGTACAAAATGCGGTCAACCTTTACGATTCCCTACAAATCTTGGTGGGATGTTGATGGCCTGTCCCCACTGCGGGCAAAAATATCAATCTGATTTCAAGATAAAAGGTACTTCCCATGGATCTCTGTTCAATATTTGTGAAAACATCAGTACCTTGCCATGTGCCAGTATGATTGCTCGCCTGCGAAACATAATCACCTCTTTTTTATCCCCAAAACGATGATTGGTTGATAGCTCTACAACTATTCAGGCCCCAGGGTGATTTAACCCTAACCCAGTTCTTATACAACTTTAAAAGGTTACATTTACAATTGGACATATTGCTCAAAATAAGATACAGTTAATTGACCTATAAATCTTCTTGTGAGAT
>CAMZKN010000036.1 GCA_947311315.1 uncultured Desulfobulbaceae bacterium
ATTTTTATACTTGCTACCTTGCAGCTGCAATGCCGAAACAGATACCTGGCTGCGAATAAAGGCCTTGGCCCTTGCATTCAGTTCTCTTCCCTGTGCTACATAGGAGTTTACAAGACTACTGGCCTTTCGGATGCGGGACATGGCCATTTTGGCCTGATGTTCTTTTACCGTTGCTACCTGCGCCGGGCCTAAAAGAGAGGCCAGGAGTGCGCTTTCGGATGTGGGGGGTGCAGCTTGTGGCTGCGTGGTATTTGGGGTGGTTTGGGTTTTTAGGGCAAAGTCTCTTGCGGCTACAGTCGTTCCAGGGCTTGAGCCGGATCGGAAAAATTTAGAGGTGAAACCATTTGAAGGTATAAGAGGGCTCAGCCATGGCGTTGCTCCAACCACTTTATTGTGGGATGCATTGTGTAAAGCATCAAAACTGACATCAGACAAAGAGGCGTTGGCCAGCCATGTGTTGGCGCTGGGGTTGCCCGGCATAAAAACCGGTGTGGTTTTAGGCTGTTTATACGAATTGAGCGCAACTGTACCAAGAAAGGTGTCAACCCCACCCCGTTTATTGGTTGCCGCAACATGGAGAAACATATTACTCCCGGCAACCTGGCGAAGATGAAGGACGGCCTCCTGGCTTTGCCTGACCATGGCGACCACGCCACCACCGCCAGGGTCTTTGGCTGCATGAAATACACCTGAGTTTGGTATTCTACGAAGTATGGATCCGACCAGCCCCCGTGATGATCTGCTACTTGCCTTGGCAAGGTAATCACTACCGTCTGCTGCGATGATCGTCCGGTAACCGGAACCGTTGGCATCGGTCAGAATCTGGTTATATATGGAGTAGTTGGGATCGACAACATAGGGGTTTTGGTCGAGATATAAAATGGCAGCGGATCTCCCGGTGGTGGCGTTGTTCATTGCGCCCTCGATGACCGGGAGTGTCTTTTGAATAAACGCAGGGTCAACGCTGTTACTGACTGCAGTGGCGCTGTAACTCATGAGCAGCATGTTGCTGTAGGTGTGCTGATCCTGATGGGGGAATACATGTTGATCCATGGCTGGATTATAGACGACCTGCCCACCCTGTACCAAGGTGCCATCGGGCCTGTATTCGGCAGAATTGATGGTTGGAATCATTAAAAGAATTATTAGCAATAACAGACAGGAATTTGATTTGCTCATATTCGTCTTTACACTGGTTAGTTTTCACCGAGGATATAGTTGATATCTGCGTTTTCGCCGGTGTTGTAGTTGGCTTTGGTTCCATCAACATCGCTGAAATCTACCAGCAATCCTTCGCCTTTAGTTACCTTTTCATTGGTTACAACAGGGCCGGCCCACAGCAGATAGTGCTCGGTATATTGTGCGGTGCGACTGCCACTTTGCGGGGTCATAATCATTTCGCCGTTTTGATTAAAGGCCATCATCTCAAAACTGGTTTCAGCTTTTACCCTTTCATTGTTGTAAAGAAGGGCATCGAACCTGCTTCTGACGATTCCAAAAATATCCACAGTTATGTACAACAGTATTTCAGCCTGCCGATCATTAGGTGTGGTGGGAGTAACACCATTTAAGAGCAGGTAATTCCGTACTAAACCCATAAGAAGAGAAGCATCACTTTTGGGTACATTGAAATTTATATATTCACCGAGTCCCCGATAAGCGGCTGAGAGCTTTAACTCTTTTTTTGTACCTTCGGTTTTGGTAATGGTTTTACTTGGGGTCGGGCTGATTCTTTGACGGTTTCGACTATAGCCTCCAGAAGTGCTGCTGTTACTGGTACTACTGCCATTTTGAATTGTTGAACTTGCGTTGTTGCTGGAGTTACTGCCGAAATTATGGCTGGAATTGCTGCTGGAACCGCTGTTCGTGCTGCTGCCACTGGTCGTACTGGTGCCTGAACTGTTGTCGGTGGAACTTCCAGTCTGGTCAAATGTACCATTTGTTGTGATACCACCGGTTGTGGTGCTGTTTGTTCCCGAACTCTGGTTTGTGCCTGAACTTGTATTTGTGCTGGAACCCGAACTTGTATTTGTGCTGGAACCGGAACTCGTGCCGGAGCTATTGGTTGTACCTGAGCTGGAAGCTGATCCACTCGAAAGTGTTACGGTTTCACTGCCGGAGCTGGTACTGCCACTTGTATTGCTGTAATTCGTGCCGGAATCTTTGAGATCAAAAACCTGAAATGCGCTGGTTGCGGTAGTGGTCGGGCTGACCATACTGCCTATAGAATATATTGCCCCAAGGTTGAGGCGACCTCCGGCTAAATTTCCTCCGCCTTCATCACTGATCAGGTCGAAAATGATGGCCGTTCTTTTTCCCCTGAGTTTTGTAACATCCATGTCTTTGAGAGTAGCACGGATACTTGCAGAGATAAGGCGTTGTTCTGTGGCAAATCTTTTACCTCCGCCATGGGATGGTATACCTGTCAGCGTGCCGCAGGAGCACAATAGAAATAAAAGAGATGTTAAGCTGAAAAAGTACAGAATCCTTTTGAAAAGAAAAGAACAGTTTGAGGAAAATTTAATTTGGGGGCACATTGGCATGAGATCTCTTCGTTAAGAGCAATTGAAAAATGATCTTGTATATCAACTGGATAGCACAGATAGCATTGTATATAATTTTTGTCTACAAAAAAATACATATAAATAACCATAGGTTACTTGAATGGCATCTTTTTCAGAGGAAGATTTTTCGGTAAAACGCAGTGGGGGCGCAGGTATTCTCCGGATGGGGAATACGCTGAGAAAGTAGTATAAAAAGATTTATGACGCTGTCACGCTATTGTTCGGGGCAGAGTAAAATTAAATAATCAGGGGGCAAAGCTAAACAAGTATGGTTTAATTTCACTCCCCTATTTTGATTCACTAATTTGCCTGTTATATTTGGTGACTTCAACCAAAGTCTCCAGACGTACAACTCTTTTGGTGTATTTTCAGCCCCATGCTGGGAATTACGTATAACTTATGAGCGTATGACACCGCTTCATTGTTATTTACCCGTGCCTTACATGTCCACAAGTAGTCCGATTGGAGCTATACACCTGTATGCTGATCGTGGGCAGGTGAAAGTGCTGCAGAATAGTTACTTTTGGGCTTAATCGCCAATTAACTTCGTGGGAAAATTGTAAGAACTCACTGTTAAAGTCAAGATCAAAGTTTGAGGGAAGATATCCTTCAAAACGTACAAGCTATCTTAAATCAACCTCTAAAAACATTGCAATCTGTTTGTTTGATCAACACTAATAAAAATGGGGGCTACTAAAATGAGTAACAAAAAACGATTAATCACTGCTCACCTGGAAACAATTCATTGCATAGATGAAGCTGATGGCTGGGGAAATGCGGAACCTTATCTATGGACAATATTCATGACCATAGGTGGTGACGAATTACAACAAAACCCGGACAATCCATTTCGCCTTATTGGGCAACCACATTACTCTTTTGGCCGAGGGAGCCATGAAAATTTGGGTCGAACAGACTTTGCTGCTGGTAATACAAGGGTTATTCCTCCGGCAGTCGGTTCATTCCCGGCTTTGATAAGGCCGATAGCGCTAAACGTGCTTGGACAAACAATCAAAATACCTGCGATTGCAGCTGTAATTACAGTATTAATGGAAGAAGACAACGTTTCGGATAGTGGTGCAGAAGCAGGCCATCAAGCGCTAAATCAATTAGTAACCCAGCAGGTCAATCAATTTTTAGCAAACCTAGATCTGTTTAAAATTTACCTGGAAGCCAGTAAAATTAGCCAAAACACCGACAAGTCATTAGAAGAAAGTGCTGCTGAAGTCTTACAATCCAAATTTCACCAATTAAAAGATGAATTGGTGGAGAGTGCGAACAGTGTTATTTCAGATGCTATCAGGAACAGTCAGGGACTTTTCTCCAACATCTGGAGCTGGGTTGATCCTGATGACTTGGTAGATGCAAAAATGTTCATGGTTACAACAGATGAACTCCTTGCCAACGGTAAAAGGGTAGCAATCCAAGGCAGATTCAACGATGGAGATGGCGACTATAAGATTTCTGGTAAATTCTCACTCACCTCTCCATATATTCCTGTTGGACAAATACCAAATGTTAATCGACTTGAAATCTCTGCAATAGCAAAAGGCCATAGCAGGCGCTACAAAACAGGGTACATCACTCACATTGGTGGAATTCACGAAGGCGAGCCTTGGATATTAAAAAAATATAATGGTGCGGTTCTTGAGCGTGACAACCTCATCCAATTCTTTGTTCGCGCATCTGATGGTACTGAAACAGAGATTCTCGCAGCTCGCCATGAAGAAACAGGAAGTTTATACCTCCGAACTTATGCCAACGAGACGACAGAAGACAATCTACTTTCGCTTCCAAAACTATCCTTCTATTACGACGAATAAGGCTTCTCTGCTGTATCCAAACAGCAGTTTGCCTCTTTGTAAAACCACCATAAATTGAAGTTCTACTATGACACCAGCACAAATTGAAGACCTTTTCATAGAATGGGATCTGTACGGCCCCAGAGAAAAAGATGCAATGATGCAGGAGTTTTGTGAAAAATTTTACGGTAACTATACCCTGAATGGATTCCACAATTTTCTAAAAGATAAACTTGATATCGAAGGGTATTGGAATAAAATTGGTTTAATGTAAATTGGAGAAAATATGAATAAGCGATGTCACCCACGTACGAATGGGCAGGTCTTGAAATTATTGCTTCTGAAACAGGTGGCAGACATCTCTACTCATTAGAAATCCAGAGCAGATCGTTCATTTCATTGGCCGAATTTGCCCAATATTTAGAAACTTCATAGAAATCTGTACAGCGGTTGGAAAATCCTAAAAATTCTCCTTCTTTGAAGAGGTTGGTGCTGAGTTTTGAATAAACCAGTCAATATCTTCTCCTACTTGAAAGAAAGGGGGAATCCGAGGGCTACCTTTTAGACAAATAACGGTAATACGTAGGCTTGCTAATACCCATCACCCGGCAGATTTCCATAATGGTATGTTGTCGGCTTTCAGACATACGACGCATGGTGTCCACCTGGTCGTATGTCAATTTTTCTTTCCGACCGCCAAGCCGACCACGGGCACGGGCAGCAGCAAGGCCGGCCTTTGTTCGTTCCCTGATCAGGTTCCGCTCAAACTCGGCCAGGGCACCAAAGATTTGAAAAACGAGTCGTCCACCACTGGTAGTCGTGTCAAAACCTTCCTGTAAAGACACAAAACCAATACCTCTTTTTTTCAAGACCCTCGACCACTTCGATCAGGTGCTTAAGACTCCGGCCTAGCCGATCTAATCGCCAGACAACCAGACAATCTCCCTTCCGGGTATAATCCAGAGCTTCCTGCAAGCCTGGGCGATCGGCTGTGGCCCCTGAAACCGTGTCTGTGTATATTTTCTCGCAGCCGACTTTTTTCAGAGCGTCAAGCTGGAGTTCCGAGTTCTGATCGGTTGTACTTACTCGTGCATAGCCTATTTTCATCAAATTTTGTTGTGGTTTGTTAGATCAAATCAGTAGAATTTCAGCGAAGCCCTTACGGTTTTGAATATTTCTTTTTTTATCTCTTCTTTCAACTCATCAATGTCCACGGTTCTATCCTTTGTGATTATCCAATAGGCAAGCTGCTTTGGAATTGAAAAATCTTCCTGCTTTTTTCCTGTAGGGTCGCAGGCAGTCACATATGGGAGCCCTGCGTAGGGATTCACATCATAAACCGACCATTTCTTAGGCATTCTTGTTATTGGTCTAAGCTTGATCGTTTTTTCTTGAGTGCCGACAATACGGTTCAGATAAATATTACTCCTGTCATGCTCAGCCAGCACAGCTTCACACATTCGAATACATCCACTACATATCATGATCTGATCAGTAGGCCCGGCAATTAACAGGTCAACCTCTTTTGATGACTTTTCACAGAAAGAGCACCTGTGAATATTTTCACAATTTGTATTGTTCATATTCCTTATTTACCTCGTTACTTTGTGGCCACCATAGTCACCTGGTCAACCCGTTTTCGAGTGATCTTCTTCGGATCTGGAAGCCGACAAAAGCAAAAATTCAGTTTTCAATCTTTAAAAGTAAACAATCTCATCCCAAAAAGAAAGATAATTTACTTTGAATTGTTTATTAAGTTTCTTTACCGAAAACAAGCAAAAAATAGCCGGAAATGATGTCCGGCCAGGAAAGTAAAGAAAACGTTCGTTTGCTTTACTCAGTTTTAAAAAAAAGAATGGGACAAAAAATGAAAATAATTTTTGATACTAAAGTCAATCATTCTTCCCACACTTGGAAAATGGGAAGAGGCTGACGCTAACGATCCGACTAGACCTCTTAAAAGATCATTTAAAAAAGAAATCAGCCCTTGTCATTATATAATAACTGAACTATTATATGACCAGTTAAAAGACCTGTTTAAAAGATAAGGAGAAAGCATGGCCACAACGCATACCATTTTAGCAGATATAAGCGCAGGAATTTCAGAGCTTAAAAAAAATCCAATGGCAG
>CAMZKN010000037.1 GCA_947311315.1 uncultured Desulfobulbaceae bacterium
ATGTATTTATGCCCGATCTCTTCGTTATGTGGAAAATTTTATCCTCGGAGGTAAGCGTAGACTCCGATATCAACTATATACCTGTGGTAAAATTTTCCGTATGCCTCGATATCAGACAGAAATCCTATTAAATCAACAGACTCATATATGGTCAGTAGCCTCGTTGCAAATATAAGAGGAGGATAAAAATGGGACGAAAATATAGAGTGGTTCTATCTGTTTTAACGGTACTATTCCTTGGCTGGGTAGTTGCTACTCCTGTCGATGCTGATACAATATTGCCCGTGCGGGTGACCGATCATATATTTGTGATTGCAGATAAAGGTGGGAATGTCGGTGTGTTTATCGGCAAAGATGGAACTTTTTTAATTGATGATAGCTTTGCTCCACTTACGGAAAAAATTGTGGCTGCAATCAAGTCGGTAGGTGGCGATTTCCCCAGGTTTTTGATCAATACGCATTTTCATGGTGATCATACAGGGGGTAACGAGAATCTGGGGAGTGGGGGGACCCTGATTTTTGCCCATGACAACGTGCGACAACAATTGAAAGACGGGGCTTATCTTAGAGCATTTGATAAAAAAATGGTGCCTACCTTACCAGCAGGTCTCCCCGTAGTAACTTTTTCAGAAGGTCTCAGCTTTCATATTAATGGTGATACTGTTCGAGTTATACACGTTTCCCATGCTCATACTGATGGTGACAGTTTTATTGTTTTTGAGCAGGCTAATGTAATCCATACAGGGGATATCATGTTCAATGGTTTCTATCCTTTTATTGATGTTGACCACGGTGGTTCTTTGCTTGGTACAATTCAAGGTGTTGATATAATTCTCTCTCTTACTGATGATGAGACAGTAATAATTCCTGGACATGGCCCTTTAGGAGATAAAGTACAATTGCAACAATATCGTGAGATGTTGTGGACGGCTTACGGGCGATTGAAAAAATTGAAAGAGAAAGGGAAAACTGCTCTGGAGGCCGCTGACCTGGAACCTTTGGCAGACATTGAGTCGGCTTGGGGGGATGGAATGTTTTCCGGTGATGAATGGATTGAGTTGATTTATCCACAAATCTGATGAGGGTTTGTCTTGACAGAAAGAAGCATGCGAATTATTTTTGCTCCAGTCTGTCGGATGGTATGGTTTTTCGAGGAGTATTCCATGGTGTCCAGGAATCATTATTTAACTGCAGAGATCGATCTGCACTGCTATAGGTGGTGAGGAAATGCCGGTATACGAGTACGAATGTAAAGAATGTCAAAAAGTTTTTGAAGTGCAACAGAAAATGGCTGATGAGCCGCTGAAAAATTGTCCGGAGTGCCAGGCGCCCGTCAAAAAACTGGTATCCATGAGCTCTTTCCAGCTTAAAGGTGGCGGCTGGTATGCGGATGGTTATTCCAGCAGTTCAACGTCATCGGGTAAAGCAAAAACTACAAAAGAAAAACCCGCTCCTTCTTGTCCCAGTGGAGGAGAATGCAAGGGCTGTCCGGCTACTGCATCAGCTTAGAAGATCAGTTTTTTTTCTGTGGGGCTGCAATAATAGCCATTGCGTCGCCATAGGAAAAAAAACGATAGCCTCTCTGGATTGCTTTTTCGTAGCAGTCCAGCAAGGTTCTTCTTCCACATAGAGCTGAAACCAGAAACATAAGTGAAGAGTCCGGTAGGTGAAAGTTGGTGATAAGGTTGTCGATTACCTTGAATGTAAACCCGGGGTAGACATAGAGGTCACACCATCCTTGGGCAGGTGTCAGTTTTCCTGTAGCCAGAGCGCCATATTCAAGCGCACGTACCGTAGTTGTTCCCACCGCCCAGATTTTACCTCCACGCAGTTTGGTTTTTTCTATTTGGGTAACGGTTTCCTGTGGGATGCTGAGATACTCTTTATGTATCTGATGTCTGGTAATATCTTCTTCACGAACAGGGGCGAAGGTGCCGTAGCCAACATGCAGGGTTACCTTTCCAATGGAGATACCGCGTTGGGCCAGCTCGTCCAGTATCTTTTCTGTGAAGTGCAACCCAGCAGTAGGAGCGGCGACAGCACCTGGCCGACTTGCATAGACTGTCTGATAGCGATTCACATCTTCATTTGTGCATCCGTCTTTTCTCACGATATATGGCGGTAGCGGAACCTGGCCTGCCTGTTGAAGAGATTCCACCAGTCCTTTTTCGGGGTCATATTGCAGCCGTAGGGTGACTTTTCCATTGCCTATTTCCTCCGTGACGATGCAGGATAATGAGTCATCAATAGCGATGGTTGAGCCTTTACGTGGTCTTTTTGATGCCTTGATTAGTGCAGTTGCGGAGGCACAATTTTTGTTTTGCTGATCTTTGGATGGGAATTCAAGGAGAAAAACCTCCACCTTGCCGCCGGTCTCTTTTTTGCCGAAAAGTCTTGCTGGAAACACTCTGGTATCATTTACTACCAGCATATCACCATCATTTATTATACTTGATAAGTCACTGAAATGTTTGTGCTCAACAGTGGTGCTGGCTGTGTTTAAGACCATTAATCTGGAGTCATCACGCTTATTGGCTGGATGCTGTGCTATACACTCTTCCGGAAGGTCATAGTTGTAAGCGCTTAAAGTAAGATCGTCTTGCATTATACTGTGTGTGTTGAGTATTCTTGATGTGATGGTGTGGGGAAAATGAAATTTTAAGTAATATTTTTACCAAACTTTTAAAAGAAGATGTACTTACCATGATACTGATCGTTGCCGCAACCCCTATTGAAATGAGATCGTTTCAGACTCTTCTTCAGGAAGAAAAGTTATCCTGTGAAACCCTGGTGACCGGTGTTGGCCCTGTTGAGGCAGCCGTTCGTTTGACAAAGTTTTTGTCTGAGAAAAAAGAAGTAATCACATCGGTTCTGATTTTTGGTATAGGTGGTGCGTATGTTCAGCCATTGCAGGAGAATCAATCCCGAATTTTAGATATCTGTCTTGCAAGTCAAGAGATTCTCGGTGATTTTGGCATCTCCTACCCCGACAGACTGGAATATTTACCGTCACCTCTGACCGGAGATATTATCTATCCAATGGATACGCATCTTCTTGATGATTGTCGACAGATCTTACACAATAATAAAGTAAAAGCTATGGAAGGGCCATTCATTACGGTAAATAGTGTGAGCGGCAGCCGCATGCGTGGAGAGATGCTGCGAAAAAAATGGCAGGCCCTCTGTGAAAATATGGAAGGTGCTGCCGTGGCCAGGGTGTGTCGGGAGTTTGATCTGCCGTGTTTGGAGTTGCGTTGCATCTCAAATATGGTTGAAGATCGTAATATGGCAAACTGGTGTGTTGACGAAGCGTGTGATAAGGCTGCTATTGCAGCAATATTGACAATAAAAGGACTTATGGGATGAAGAAATATTCTTTGGGTTATTCTCCCTGCCCCAATGACACATTTATTTTTTATGCTTTGGTGCATGGCAAAATTGACGTTACCGGTCTTTTGCTGGAGGAACCGGTTTTGGAAGATGTTGAGCAACTGAACAGTTGGGCCTTGAATGGTCAGCTAGATATCACCAAACTCTCCTTCCATGCACTTGGACATGTGCTCGACGAATATTGTATGCTTTCTGCCGGGAGTGCTCTTGGTAGAGGCTGTGGTCCGCTGTTGATTGCTGGGAATACAATGGATGTTGGTGCCCTCTCGAAAAAACGGATTGCTATTCCGGGCAGGTTGACAACCGCCGCCCTGTTGCTGCAAATGTTTTTGCCCGAAAGTACCCGGCTTGTCGAGATGCGTTTTGATCACATCATGGATGCCGTTGCAACAGGACACGTGGATGGCGGGGTTATTATCCATGAATCCCGCTTTACCTACAAGGATCATGGGCTGGTCTGTTTGCAGGATCTCGGGGAGTGGTGGGAAAGTGAAACAGGCATGCCAATTCCCCTTGGCTGCATTGCGGTTCGAAGGAGTCTTGGTGAGGAGCGTATTACCCGAATAGACCGGGCAATTTGCGATAGTGTTGCCTTTGCTTTCGAGCATCCTGATTGCTGTCTGCCATATATCAGAAGTAAAAGTCAGGAGACAGCTCCTGATGTCGTCCAAAGTCATATTCATCTCTATGTTAATGATTTTTCTAAAAATATTGGAGATGAAGGCTTGGCTGCAGTGCAATTGTTTCTTGAAAAGGGGCGTAAGGCCGGCGTGTTGCCGAAAAGCAGTCAGGGAATAGTGTCAAGGTGAGAAATGTGATGAATCCGTTGTCTGAAATACCTGTTTTTAAGATTGTCGGGAAAACCTTACAAGAGCGTAGCCAATGGATGTGTTGGCTGCGGGATGAGTTGGGACGTCGTTGTTTAAAGACATCTCTATTCCTACCGGAAACTGGTGTTACTCTCATGGAATTATATGAACAGGCACGGCGGAGTGATATTATTCTTGTGGACAGTGCTGATGAATTGCCACTACGTACAATTAGATTGTCAGATGATGAGGTGCTTATGGATGACGGATCGGCTGATCTGTTTTTTTCTGCCGGGTCGGAGCATGATTTTATCTTGGAACTTGTGCAGAACCTGATTGATTTGGTGAAAAAAAGACCAGTGTGGGCTTGTATACTTATTGGTGGTAAGAGTTCCAGAATGGGACGCCCGAAACATCTCATTGAAGGTGCAGGAGGCAAAACATGGTTAGAGCAAAGTATTGAGACTTTGCGTCCGTTAGTAGATGGACTGGTGCTGTCTGGTGGAGGCACGGTTCCGAAAACACTGGCAGACGTTCAACGCCTACCCGATATTCCAGGTGTGGCAGGGCCGCTAACCGGTATTCTTGCAGCTATGCGCTGGCAGCCTGGGGTATCTTGGTTACTGCTTGCCTGCGATATGCCTCTTCTCAACAGAGAGGCGGTGGAGTGGTTGCTGCAAAGTAGACAGGCAGGTCAATGGGGGCAGGTGCCACGATTGAAAGGGAATAGCTACTGCGAACCTCTTTTTGCCTGGTATGATATATATGCAGCATATCTTTTTGAAGAGCAGGCGCTCAACTCTAATTTACGACCGGGTATGGTTGCCCGACACGAAAAGGTGAATACTCCCGAAGTTCCAGAGTCTCTACGATCCGCCTGGGAAAATGTTAATACTCCTGCACAGTTGTATGCGATTGAAAAAGGTTCTGGGGCAGGCACAGGTTAGGTGATTTTTTTCATAACAATGCAGGTTTTGCACAACTCCATCTTTTCTTTCCATGTTTTGTGAACGGTATCGTCGCAAATGGTGCCGTTGATGAACCAGCAGAATTGTCCTGAATGGAATTCCCAGGCAGGACAATGCGTCCTTTTTTCTTCTGGGCAATTGCGTATATCCCAGCAGTTTTCATTTTCCATCAGGTGAGTCTTTTTTCTTGAAAGCAGAAAAATCAATTGGCGTTCAACATGAACAGGTACTTTTCTCCAGCCCTGTTCATAACTGCAGACGGCCTTAAGAGATATGCCTAAAAGAACGGCAAGCTCCTTCTGGGTCTTTTGCAGTTTTTTTCGCATTATGATGAATTCATTACTTTCCATAAGTCCTCATGCTGGGGTTGTGCAGCAACAATAGATTTAAGTTGTACCACGTTGTATTACATGTTGCAAAGAGTAAGTAAGATTTGTGATCTACTTTTCCTTTGGTGCCTACGAGTTTACTCTTTTGCTGTCAATCGCGATTTTATTTTCTTTTTCAAATAACGGGTATATTATAGAGGGAGTGTTTTCAGGTTAATGTGCAGCATCAGGGATCTTTTTTTGTCGGGAGATTATATGTTTATCGATTCGGTTAATGTGATTTCAGACTTTGACCCGCATTTTAAGGTTTTTCACGATCTTATGCCGTTTAAGGTTCAGGAAATTCTCCTTGTTTCCAGCCTGTACGATGCCTTTTTAATGGAAGAGGATGGCAGCCTTGCCACTCGGTTGATTAATGAATATCAGGGACTGAATTTGTAACTTCTCCAAAAGTGTTGGTAAAATAAAGCGTGCGTTCGAACCCCTGCCCTTGTATGATGGGAAGCATGAAAAGCACATTCGATCAACTCACCAAAAACATTCCCAAAGAAGACAAAGAAA
>CAMZKN010000038.1 GCA_947311315.1 uncultured Desulfobulbaceae bacterium
GATAATATCGCCGCATCCGTTGAATTGATTACCCCGATCGCCATGGATGCAGGTCTGCGTTTTGCAATTCGTGAGGGTGGTCGTACTGTTGGTGCCGGTGTCATCAGCGAAATTATGGCTTAAAGGTTTGTAATGATACCTACAGAAAAAATTCGTATCCGTCTGAAAGCATATGATCATAAATTACTTGATCAATCTACAACCGAGATTGTTGAAACAGCACGAAGAACCGGGTCAGCTGTAGCGGGGCCAATACCGTTACCTACTACAATTAATAAATATTGTGTTCTTCGCTCGCCACACGTGGACAAAAAATCTCGCGAGCAGTTTGAAATGAGGACTCATCGCCGTTTACTTGACATTTTAGAGCCTACACAACAGACTATTGATCTGCTGATGAAGCTTGAATTGTCAGCAGGTGTTGATGTTGAAATTAAGTTGCCATAAAGGCATCTATCGTAAAGTTAATTGAAGCATCGGGATAAATTATGCCAAAGTCAATGGGTATATTAGGAAAAAAAGTTGGAATGACCCGCATATACAGCGAACTTGGAGAAGCAATTCCAGTAACTGTAATAGAAGCTGGTCCATGTAAGGTTCTTCAAGTAAAAACTGAAAGTAATGACGGATACAGTGCCATCCAGGTTGGTTTTTCTGATAAAAAGGCTTCCCGTATTGATAAGCCTACGGCAGGTCATCTGAAAAAATCCGACTCTGATGGATACTATTTCATTCGTGAGTTCAGGGTTACTGATTCTGCTGCATACGAAGTAGGTCAGGAAATCACACTGGACACGATAATGAAGGTTGGTGATAAGGTAGACGTTCAGGGCATCAGTAAAGGACGTGGTTTCCAGGGCGTTGTAAAACGCTACGGATTTGCTGGCGGTGGTGCCGGTCATGGTTCTATGTTCCATAGAGCTCCTGGTTCTATAGGTTGTAGTGCGTACCCTGGTCGAGTAATTAAAGGTAAAAAAATGCCTGGTCGGATGGGTAACGATACTGTCCTAAGAAAAAATGTAGTGGTTGTTGACATCAGAACAGAAGAAAATGTCGTTCTATTGAAGGGACCACTTCCTGGAGCAAAAAACGGCCTGTTGAAAATTTTTTCAAAGTAATCGAATTTTTGCGAGAACAGGTTCGAGGAGATAAATATGTCTACTGTAAATATTGTTAACACCAAAAATGAAAGTGTTGGCGAGATTGAACTGAATGACGATGTGTTCAACCGAGAGGTAAAAGAATATATCCTTCATGAGGTTGTTCGCATGCAGCGTGCTTCCAGGAGATCTGGTACTGCTGCAACAAAAACACGAGTTGAAGTACGTGGCGGTGGTAGAAAACCGTGGCGTCAAAAGGGAACTGGTCGTGCAAGAGCGGGTACGCGTAATTCACCTCTTTGGAGAGGTGGCGGTGTAGCTTTTGGACCAAAACCACGCGATTACAGCTTTAAGCTCAATCGTAAAGTAAAGAAGCAGGCCGTTGCTATGGCTTTGAGTGCTCGATTGCAGGAAGGTAACCTTATAGTCATCGATGATTTTTCTCTGGATGCAATCAAAACCAAAGATTTTGTTGGCGTTATGAATGTGCTCGACATTGATAATGGATTGATTATTACTGATGATGCCAATATCAATCTTATCAAGTCGTCTCGTAATGTTAATGGGTACAAGGTTCTCCCTTCAATAGGTGTGAACGTGTATGACATTCTTCTTCATAAGAAGGTCATTTTGGTTCAACCTGCAATTGAAAGCCTTGAAAAGAGGTTAATGGCATGAAAAACATATATGACGTAATCAAAGGACCTTGCCTCACGGAGAAGGCCGCCTTACTGCAGGAGGAAGATGGTAAGGTAGTTTTCAGGGTGCATCCCAAGGCGAACAAGATAGAAATTAAAAATGCGATTGAGCTCATGTTTAAAGTGAAGGTTAAGGATGTAAGAACTGCAAAAATTCATGGAAAACAGAAGAGGGTCGGAAAAACAATAGGTACTACCAGTGATTGGAAAAAGGCCTATGTTACCTTATCTGACGGAGAGATTAACTTCTCAGATGAGCTGTAGGCACAAAATTCATAAAATGTATATTCATCGACCTTCTACATTAAATGATTCTATCTAATCAAATATTGATGGAGCGATTGGGAAATCATGGCTATAAAAGTATATAAACCAACATCACCTGGAAAGCGACAGCATGTGTCGATTAAAAATCCAGAGCTGTCAACAAAGAGACCTGAAAAAAGTCTCGTCTGCAGTCTGAGTAAGTCAGGCGGCAGGAATAATTACGGTCGCATCACTTCACGACATATCGGTGGCGGACATAAACGGAAATATCGTATAATCGATTTTCGCAGAAACAAAGTCGATATTGATGCAAAGGTAGTGGCAATCGAATATGATCCAAACCGATCTGCTAATATAGCACTTTTGAGTTATATCGACGGCGAAAAAAAATATATCCTTTCTCCTGATGGTGTCCATGTTGGCGACACCGTTGTTGCAGGGGACAATGTTGATATTCAACCAGGCAATTGTCTGCCGCTTATCAATATACCTCTTGGTACAATTATTCATAATATCGAAATGAAAATTGGTAAAGGGGCTCAACTTGTTCGGAGTGCAGGTACATCCGCACAGTTGATGGCTAAAGAGGGTGCATATGTTCTCGTTAGGTTGCCATCAGGTGAGGTGCGCAAGTTTAATAATTTATGTCGCGCTTGTATTGGCCAGGTTGGCAATAGAGAACATGAAAGCCAGAAGCTTGGAAAAGCTGGTCGTACCAGATGGAAAGGTAAGAGACCGCATGTTCGTGGTGTGGCAATGAATCCGGTAGATCATCCAATGGGTGGTGGTGAAGGTAAAAGTTCCGGTGGTCGTCATCCGTGTAGTCCCTGGGGGATTCCAAGTAAAGGATACAAAACCAGGAAAAAGAAGGCTTCTGACAGAATGATTGTCAAGAAGAGATCTTAACGTACAAGGAGTTTGGTATGTCACGTTCTATTAAAAAGGGTCCTTTCATTGATGATCACCTGCAGAAAAAAGTGGTTGAAGCAGTTGAAAGTGGTTCCCGTAAGGTTATTAAAACCTGGTCCAGAAGATCAGATATCAGCCCTGACATGGTTGGTCTAACATTTGCTGTACATAACGGAAAAAAATTTATACCGGTTTTTGTTTCAGAGAACATGGTTGGTCATAAGCTTGGAGAGTTTTCTCCAACACGAACCTACTATGGACACACTGCTGACAGAAAGGGAAGAAAATAATTAGTACCTTACTCTGTAAACCTGGTAAAGAAAAACAAGAAAATGTGAGTTATGTTGAACTTACCGGCTCATTACAGTAACAAGGTATTTATACCCCTTTGTGGGGTGTTGGAAACTATTGTTTCTGGCAGGACTCATTAGGAGCATATACTATGGAAGCAAAAGCCGTAGGGAAATATATAAGAGTTTCAGCACAGAAGGCTCGACTGGTTGCAGACGTAGTCAGGGGAATGGGGGTTGACGAAGCAATAACAACTCTTCGTTTTATGCCAAAGAAAAGTGCGGCAATTATCCAAAAGGTTATTGAATCTGCTGTTGCAAACGCAACCCAGGATGATAATGCGGATGTTGATAATCTTTATGTAAAGACAATATTTGTCGATGGTGGTCCTTCACTTAAAAGGATCCGTCCCAGAGCACAGGGCAGGGCGACAGGTATTATTAAAAGATCTAGTCACATAACTGTGATTGTAGATGAAAACTAACCCGGAAAATCGGAAATAAGTACTCACACTGAGGCAGAAGTTTTAGTGTAAAATGCAGGTTGGTACTTGTTGTTAACAATAATTTGAAAATGGGATTTGTTGGAGGACTATTTTGGGCCAGAAGGTTAATCCACTCGGACTGAGACTAAATATTACCCGGACATGGGATTCGATATGGTATGCAGATAAGCAATATTCTACCTACCTTATTGAGGATCAAAAAATTAAAAAGTTTCTCAAAAAACGTCTCCAGCATGCCGGGTTATCGAAAGTAAAAATCGAACGAACCGGTGAGCAGGTACGAATCAAACTTTTTACCGCCAGGCCAGGGATTGTTATTGGCAAAAAGGGCGCTGAAATTGAGATTCTCAAAAAAGAATTAGAGAAACTTATTTCTCGTAAAGTCACACTTGATATTCAGGAAGTGCGACGCCCCGAAGCGGACGCTCAACTCGTAGCTGAAAATATAGCACAGCAACTCGTACGACGAATCGCGTTTAGGCGCGCGATGAAAAAGGCCGTAAGTTCTGCTTTGAGGTTTGGTGTTCAGGGAATCAAAATTTCCTGCTCTGGACGACTTGGTGGTGCTGAGATGTCCAGGTGTGAATGGGTTCGTGAGGGCCGTGTTCCACTTCACACATTGAGAGCGGATGTGGACTATGCGCTTGCTGAGGCTAATACTACATATGGAATTATCGGCGTGAAAGTGTGGATATTCAATGGTGAAGTACTGAATGATAATGAAGCCGGTGCAGTAAAGTAAGAAATGTTCTTTGTTCCTGTTGCTTTTGTAAAGTATGAAGATAGTCTCAATGGGAACTTGATTTTATTCTTGCCTTACACCTCATATACTGGGGCCAGTGAATTTGATATAACTACTCGGAGTTAAAGATGTTAAGTCCTAAGAAGGTTAAACATAGAAAAGTTTTTAAAGGTAGGATGAGGGGAGTTGCCAATCGTGGATCCTCGATTTCTTTTGGCGATTTCGCACTTAAAGCTACTGTATGTGGTAAGATGACAGCCCAGCAGATTGAAGCTGCGCGTATCACCATTAACAGAACCATGAAACGTGGTGGCAAGGTGTGGATTAGAGTTTTTCCTGATAAGCCAATTACAAAGAAACCTGCTGAAACTCGTATGGGTAAAGGTAAAGGAAGTCCGGAATCATGGGTTGCTATTGTCAAACCAGGCATGATTTTGTATGAAATTGCCGGTGTTAGCGAAGAACTTGCAGCAAAAGCTCTCGGCCTTGCCGGGAATAAGTTACCGTTTGCTACAAAAGTTGTAACCAAAAGGAATACTATATGAAACCTGTGGATATTCGTAAGATGTCTGTAGAGGATCTTGATAAAAAAATAAAAGAATTGGCTGAAGAGCTTGGGAATTTGGCTTTTCAACATCGGATCAGGCCTCTTGAAGACACATCTAGACTAAATAAAATTAAGAAAGACATTGCTAGAATCAAGACCATTAAAGTGCAGAATATAGCGTAATTGTTCGTACTGCAATTATAAAAGATGGACGGTCAGTTTCTATAAAAATATCACTAATTGATTAAACTATGAGTGAACAAAAAAAATCAAAAAAAACAAGAACCGGTTCCGTTGTCAGCAATAGAATGGATAAAAGTGTAGTCGTTCGTGTTGAGCGTAAGGTTCGTCATAAGCTTTATGGCAAATATATGAAAACCAGTGTCAAGTATCTAGCTGATGATCCAGAAAACAGCTGTAACATTGGAGACAAGGTTCTTATTGAAGAATGTCGGCCTCTCAGCAAGAAAAAGAGATGGCGTGTTACAACAAAACTTGAACAGGCTGTATAGTTTAAATCATCTAACGAAGGTTTGATGGTTAATTAATATTTGTTTCGGATGAGATATCAGGTGAAATTATGATACAGACAGAAACAGTACTCAATGTTGCTGATAACTCCGGTGCTAAAAAGGTGCTTTGTATTAGAGTGCTCGGAGGTACTGGAAAGCGTTATGCAGGCATTGGTGATGTAATAGTCGTGACGGTCAAAGAAGCTATTCCAAATGCTAAAGTGAAGAAAGGCGAAGTCATGAAAGCAGTTATCGTTCGCACGCGCAAAGAGATGAAGCGCATGGATGATACCTGGGTTAAATTTGATGATAATGCTGCGGTTATGTTAGGTGCCGCTGGTGAACCGATTGGAACACGTATCTTTGGACCGGTTGCTCGAGAGTTGAGAAATCAAGGGTTTATGAAAATTATTTCTTTGGCTCCAGAAGCACTTTAGCCTCCCGTGTCCGCATGGGTATTATGAGATACATTGATTGAAAAAAGGTATAGCGATGAGACAGGGTAGAACGTACCTGAAAAAAAATGATCAGGTTGAAGTAATTACCGGCAAAGATAAAGGCAGGGTTGGTAAAGTCCTCCGGGTTCTTCATGGTAAAGATAAGGCTGTTGTTGAACGTATTAATATGATTAAGCGTCACACCAAGCCACAAGAGATGAATCAGCAAGGTCAGATAGTAGAAAAAGAAGCGCCGATTCATGTTTCCAATCTTCAGCTCATCTGTCCAGAATGCACCAAAACTGGCCGCATAGGGAAGAAGATTCTTGATGATGGTACAAAAGTTCGTTTTTGTAAGGACTGCGGTGAATCCATTGAGAGTAAATCATAGGTTGTCAAAAAGGATATGGTAGGAGTTATACATGGCTGCGCTTAACGATAAATATTTAAAAGAGTGTGTACCTGCACTTAAAGAGGAATTTGGCTACACGAACAGTATGCAGATTCCTCAGGTGAAAAAAATTGTTCTCAATATGGGGCTTGGTGAGGCGGTACAGAACCCTAAAATCGTTGAGGGTGCTGCGGACGAATTAACACGAATTGCCGGGCAGAAAGCGATTATCACCAAAGCAAAAAAATCTATTGCTACATTCAAACTGCGTGAAGGTATGCCTATTGGCTGTTGTGTTACCTTGCGAGGTGAGAAAATGCAGGAATTTTTCAGTAAACTTGTGAATATTGCACTTCCTCGGGTACGTGATTTCCGTGGATTGTCACCCAAGGGATTTGATGGCAGAGGCAATTACTCCATGGGTATTCAGGAGCAGATCATTTTTCCTGAAATCGATTATGATAAAATTGATAAAATCAAAGGTCTGAATATTACAATTGTAACTTCGGCTAATAGTGATGCTGAGGGAAGATCCCTGTTAAAGTTGTTGGGAATGCCCTTTAAAAATAATTAATACATTAATTGGTATTTTTTGAATTCATTCTTGTGTGTTAAGAAAGAATACCGGAAAATACTTATTACCCTTTTACGGGGTTTTAGTTTATTTCAATAGAGAGAATTTGGAGGTCGGTTTGGCTAAAAAATCAATAATTGCTAAGTCTCAACGCAAGCAAAAATATGCAGTGCGAAAATATAATAGATGCCCTTTATGTGGTCGTCCCAGAGGATTCATTAGAAAATTTGGGATCTGTCGAATTTGTTTTCGTAAGCTGGCGCTAAGTGGTGAGATCACCGGAGTGACAAAATCGAGCTGGTAGAGGTACTCTTCAGTCTCTGTTTGATCCTTTATTATTTTTTGAAAATAAGGAGTGTTCGCTATGTCAATGAGCGATCCCCTGGCAGACATGCTGACCAGGATAAGAAATGCAGTTATGGCAAAGTTTGACTCGGTTGAGATTCCTTTATCGAATGTCAAGTTGGATGTTGCGAAGGTTCTCAAAGACGAGGGCTACATACTAGGATATCAGGTTATTGAAGACAAGGTTCAGGGGACATTGAAAGTTGATTTGAAATATGGTCCTGACAGTGAACCTGTGATAACCGGTATTAAAAGGGTAAGTAAGCCTGGGCTTAGAAAATATGCCAAAGCTACTTCTATACCTAAAGTTCTGAACGGCATGGGAATTTCCATCATTTCCACGTCTAAGGGCCTTGCTACTGACAAAACAGCTCGATCTTTAAATTCTGGTGGGGAAATAATTTGTGAGGTCTGGTAGACCCATAAATAACGGAGGAAACTATGTCTCGTATTGGTAAACAACCAATTCCGGTTCCTGCTGGAGTGAAAATAGATATTAAAGACTCGCAGATTGCTGTAACCGGTACTAAAGGTACTTTGAAGCGCGATATTATTCAGGATATTGAAGTTTTGATCCAGGATAATGAAATAATAGTAAATAACCGTATTGAAAGTCCAAAAGTAAACGCATTTCGAGGATTATATAGATCTTTGATCAATAACATGGTTATTGGCGTGACGGATGGCTTCAAAAAGGTGCTAATAATTGAAGGTGTTGGTTATAAAGCTAATGTCAAAGGAACAACCCTGACACTCAATGTTGGCTTTTCCAATCCTGTTGATTATACCTTACCCAAAGGAATTCAAGCGTCTGTTGACGGTAATACCAAGATTGTTATGGAGTCTATAGACAAAGAACTTCTTGGCCTGGTTGCATCTCAGGTTCGTCAAATACGTAAACCCGAACCGTATAAAGGTAAAGGTATACGCTATGAGGGTGAACACATTGTAAGAAAGGTCGGCAAGGCTGGGGCAAAATAATATTTTAGGCCGAAAGGCCATTAATACATTCAATGGAAAGCGACAATGGCTAGAACACATTTTAAGACTGTTGCGAGAGCCAAACGAGTCAGCCGTATACGAAAAAAAATATCCGGCACAAGTGAGCGTCCTCGGTTAAGAGTTTTCAGAAGTAATAAACATATTTATGCTCAAATTATAGATGATTCAGCAGGCCGCACTTTGGTGTCCATGTCTACTGTTGATAAAGAATTTGAAGCTGGTGATGGAAAAGATAAAACTTCCGCCGCCGGTAAAGTTGGAGAGCTCCTCGCATCTCGGGCTGTAGCTGCAGGAATTAAAAAGGTAACCTTTGATCGTGGTGGTTTAATTTATCATGGTCGGGTTAAATCGCTTTCCGAGGGTGCTCGGAAGGGTGGTTTGGAATTCTAATGATTTTACATTTTACGGGGGTGTCCCTTGTCTGATTTTAAACGTTCCAAAAGTGCAGCTACTGAGGAGCTGATAGAAAAAATTGTTTTTATCAACCGTGTTGCAAAAGTAGTTAAAGGTGGACGACGATTTTCTTTCAGTGCCATCGTAGTAGTGGGTGATGGCAAAGGAAAGGTTGGCTACGGTCTTGGTAAGGCAAATCAGGTTCCTGAAGCTATCAGGAAAGGAGTTGAGAAGGCACGTAAGGATATGTTCTCAATATCTCTTACTGAGGCCTCCATTCCACATATGGTAATTGGAAGTTTTGGAGCCGGTAAGGTTCTGCTTAAACCTGCATCAGCTGGTACAGGCCTTATTGCAGGTGGACCGGTAAGAGCGGTTCTTGAGGCTGCCGGGGTATCCAATATTTTGACAAAATGTCTTGGCTCACACAATCCTCATAACATGGTGAAAGCAACCATTCAGGGCTTGAAATCATTGCGTACAGCTCAAAAAATTGCTGACCTCCGTGGAAAAACTCTAGAAGAGATAACAGCATAATTGCAATTGAAATCCATGAGGCACAGCGTGCTGGATGTGGTTGCACAACACTAGAATAAGAAGGTAGTATAATGGCTGGCACAATTACATTTACTCTAGTTAAGAGTGGTATCGGGAGCACCAAAAAAATTGGTGCAACCCTAACCGGACTTGGACTTACTAAAATGAATAAGACCGTAACAAGAAAAGATACACCGGAGATGCGTGGAATGTTACGCAAGGTATCTCATCTTGTACGTATTGAGGAGATATAGCATGTTGACTTTAGCAAATCTTTCTCCCAAGGAAGGTTCTACAAAAAATAGGAAGAGGCTCGGAAGAGGACCTGGAACCGGTCATGGAAAAACTGCAGGACGTGGTCATAAAGGGTTCAAATCTCGATCCGGTTCTGGTATCAAGCCCGGTTTTGAGGGTGGACAGATGCCTTTGCAAAGAAGATTGCCAAAACGTGGTTTTACTAATATTTTTAAGAAAGAATACACCTTAGTATCGCTTTCACAATTGGATTCTCTTGAGAGTAAGGATGTTATTTCAGTTGAGGATTTAATTGTAGCCGGGTTTGTAAGAAATGGAGAACGTGTAAAAGTTCTCGCCAACGGCGAAGTGACCAAAGCGATTAAGATTAAGGTTGATAAGATCAGTGTTTCTGCCAAAGCTAAAATTGAAGCTGCTGGTGGTGAAGTTCTTGCCTAAAACTGATTAATGTCGAATTTCCTCGATTGATTACGAGGGTTTGAAATCTACGAATCCAGCAATGAATATAAGTAGGTACGAATAATGAGTGGATTGCAGAGTGCTGCAAATATTCCTGAGTTGCGTAGGCGGGTACTCTTTACGCTTATAATGCTCGCTGTGTACAGAATGGGTGTTCAAATTCCGACTCCCGGAATTAACGGCGAAGCTTTATCTGCATTCTTCAGCCAACAAGCAGGTACTTTGTTTGGCATGTTTAATATGTTTTCCGGTGGCGCATTGAGTAATTTCTCAATATTTGCCCTTGGAATTATGCCTTACATCAGTGCATCGATTATTATTCAGTTGCTTACCGTAGTTATACCGCAGCTAGAAGCATTGAAGAAAGAAGGGCAATCAGGACAAAGGAAAATTACCCAATATACCAGATATGGTACAGTTTTATTGAGTATTATTCAGGGAACATTCATAGCAACAGGACTACAAGGTATGACAGGACCTGGTGGCGAGGCGATCGTACTTGCTCCTGGTATAGAGTTCAAGTTGATGACCATGCTTACATTGACATCTGGCACTGCATTCATTATGTGGCTCGGCGAACAGATGACAGAGCGTGGAATAGGCAATGGAATATCACTGATAATTTTTGCAGGCATAGTTGCAAGGGGACCTGCGGCAGTCGTAAATTCGATTCAGTTAATACAAGCTGGTGAAATTTCACTCTTCTTTGTACCGTTTCTCGTATTGTTTATGTTTGCGATTGTTGCGATAATAGTCTTTTTTGAGACATCACAGAGAAGAATACCCATACAATACGCAAAGAGGGTTGTCGGGCGTAAAGTTTATGGAGGACAAAGTTCTCACCTGCCGTTGAAAATTAATGTTTCAGGTGTCATTCCACCAATTTTTGCGTCTTCAATTATGATGTTTCCAGCAACAATTGGTAGTTTCATTAAAATTGATTGGGTACAACAGGTTTCCGCAGCAATGTCCCCAGGAACTGTCTACTATTATATCTGTTATATTATAATGATAGTATTTTTCTGCTTCTTTTATACAGCAGTTACTTTTAAACCAGATGATGTTGCTGAAAATCTAAAGAAAAATGGTGGATTTATTCCAGGGATACGGCCGGGTAAAAGGACTGCTGAGTTTATTGATAAAGCTCTGACGCGTTTGACTGTGGTTGGTGCAATTTATCTTAGTGCGGTTTGTGTCTTACCAACAATTTTGATTTCAAAATTTAATATACCCTTCTTTTTTGGCGGAACTGCACTGCTCATTGTTGTAGGTGTCGGGATCGATACTATTTCTCAAATCGAATCACATTTACATATGAGAAACTACGAAGGGTTTATGAAGCAGGGCAGGATGAAGGGGCGCAGATAATACAGTATCAACATAGTGCAATGGTTCTGAAAACCGAAATGCTGTAATTAAAAATACTGACGAGGTACAGCTTTTGCAAGAAGCACATCAGATTGTTGCTGAAACTTTGACAATGTTTGAAGATATTGTCGAGAGTGGGATGACGACGTGGGATCTTGATAAGCTTGCAGAGGATCTGTACATTTAAAGGGTTTCCTGGGAGTCTTTGTGTCTCTATAAACGAGGAAGTTGTACACGGTATTTTGCCATTACGATTCCTGTAGTAAAGTAGGGGCCGAAGTTGAAAGGCTCTTAGATGTGACAGAAACGTCTCTTGAGAAAGGTATTGAACCGATGGTTAATATGGGGACTCATAAAGTAAAGGTTCTCAGAGATGGTTGGACGGCAATAACTCAAGATAAAAGATGTTCTTCACATTTTGAACACTCTGTTGCAGTCACAGAAGAAAAACATTTTGTTTTGAGTGCCAGATAAATTCGGCGAAGAAAAAAAATGCTTCTCTTTTTGGAAGAGTTGTATTATATTGTCTCGCTTTTAGCTGAAACTTTGATTTTTCGGGATATTCCATGGCAAAAGAAGAAGCGATAGAAGTAGAAGGAACCATAATTGAACCTTTACCCAATGCTATGTTCCGTGTGGAACTAGACAATGGGCATAAGGTACTGGCACATATCTCTGGTAAAATGAGAATGCATTTTATTAAAATTTTACCAGGTGACAGGGTGACAATTGAACTCTCTCCATACGATTTAAGTCGCGGGAGAGTTACGTTTAGGGCAAAAAATGCCAAAAAGAGAAAATAGAGAGTTCGTTAATCATGAAAGTACGCGCATCTGTAAAAAAAATATGCAGTGATTGTAAGATATTTAAACGGAACGGAGTTGTTCGCGTATCCTGTAAAGTTAAAAAGCATAAGCAAAGGCAGGGATAAACAGGTATTGCCGCTTTTGATTACCTACTTCTTTTAAGGAGATAGACCTTGGCACGTATAGCAGGAATTGACCTTCCAAAAAATAAGCACATGGATCGAGCGTTAACTTA
This sequence comes from uncultured Desulfobulbaceae bacterium, assembly GCA_947311315.1. Taxonomy (GTDB): domain Bacteria; phylum Desulfobacterota; class Desulfobulbia; order Desulfobulbales; family Desulfocapsaceae; genus Desulforhopalus_A. Next base: position 12,374 of record CAMZKN010000038.1, read on the forward strand.
TATACACGGTATTGGGTTAACATCAGCCAGAAAAATACTCGATAAAGTTGATCTACCATTCACTATGAATAGTGATGATTTAAACGGAGATGACGTTAATCGAATTCGAAAAGTACTTGAAGCAGAGTACACTGTTGAGGGTGATCGGAGACGTGAAACCTCCATGGATATCAAGAGGCTTACGGATCTTGGTTGTTACCGTGGGCGCAGGCATCGCATGGGATTACCTTGCAGGGGACAGAAAACAAAAACAAATGCACGTACCTGTAAAGGGCCTCGTAGAGGTGCTGGTCGTCGAAAATAAATGAAATTTACTCAGGTGTAAGTTATGGCTGTTGCAAAAAAACGAAAGGTTAAAAAGAATGTTCCTGAGGGAATTGTGTTTATCTACTCGACCTTTAATAATACAATTGTGACCATCTCAGATAAGCAGGGAAATGTTATTTCCTGGTGTAGTGCTGGAGTCCTTGGTTTTAAGGGATCACGTAAGAGTACTCCGTTTGCCGCGCAGAATGCGCTAGCTGATGCAGCCAAAAAAGCTGCTGATTGCGGTATGCGGAAAGTGGAAGTGAAGGTGAAAGGTCCAGGGCCAGGTCGTGAAGCTGCTCTGAGAGCTCTCATTAATACAGGGTTTGAGGTGTCTCGTATCTTTGATGTTACCCCAATACCTCATAATGGATGTAAACCTCCAAAACGCCGTCGTGTATAACGACAGATCTTGATAAAGTTTACAGTATCACTCATTATATTTGGTGTGTGATAAGTACCTTCAAAAAAGCTTATTATTGTATTATCAAGAAATTATTGATCACGGTTCTACTAAAATAATGGAGGCCCAAGTTGGCTAGAAATATTGGTGCTGCATGTCGTCGTTGCAGAAGAGAAAATTTGAAATTGTATCTCAAAGGGGATCGTTGTTATTCGGATAAGTGTTCCTTTGAAAGAAGAGCATTTGGACCTGGACAACATGGACAGGCACGATTTAAAAAGCTCTCTGACTACGCTGTACAGCTTCGTGAAAAACAAAAAGTAAAGTCAATGTATGGTATGTTGGAAAGTCAGTTCCGTCTAAACTTTGTTAAGGCCGATCGGCAAAAAGGTGTGACAGGTGAGAATCTACTTGTTCTTCTTGAACGTCGTCTGGACAACACTGTATTTAGAATTGGTTTTGCTTCTTCCCGAAATCAGGCAAGACAGATTGTACGGCATAATCATATTTTAGTTAATGGTCACAGGGTAAATATTCCTTCCTTCTTAATTTCAGTAGGCGATGTTATTACGTTGAAAGAGAAAAGTCGGGCAAATGGAATGATTAACGAAAACCTTGAGGCCGTAGCCAGGCGTGGTACTCCAACCTGGATTGAACTTGATAAAGATAACTATAAGGCGTCGATTAAAGCTCTACCAAATCGTGAAGAGCTTACTATGCCTATACAAGAGCGGTTAATTGTTGAACTTTACTCAAAATAAATAGATGTAATGTGGTTGTTCAGGTAGGCGTTATTCTGCCAGAAAAGCTCATTAAATTTATATTGTTCAATGGTTGAACGGTGTATGGATATATATATCCACCATAAAGTATGCAGAAACGCAGAGAAGGGAACTTATGACTGAAGCTGCCGACGAAAAGATTCCGGTTCACCGTAACTGGCATGAGCTGATTAAGCCTGAGAAGCTTGAGGTTGATCGAGCAAAACATACAGAAAAGTATGGGAAATTTGTTTGTCAGCCATTGGAAAGAGGGTTTGCTGCCACAATTGGTAACTCGTTACGACGTATTCTTCTCTCTTCTATTCAGGGTGCAGCAATTACCACTGTGAAGATAGAAGGTGCCTTACACGAGTTTACTTCCATGAAAGACATTATGGAAGATGTGAGTGAAATTATACTCAATTTAAAGATGGTGCGCCTCAAACTGCATTGTGAGGAATCACAGAAAGTAACTATTACTAAAACAGGGCCCGGTACAATTACTGCTGCTGACATAACTGAATCCGGGTTTGTTGAGGTTATGACTAAAGATCAGGTTATTTGTACTCTGACCGGACCTGTTGAGTTTCATGCCGAAATGACGGTTGAATGGGGTAAGGGGTATCAGCCTGCAGAAAAGCAGGACAAAGAAGACCTCACCATTGGTCAGATACCAATTGATGCGATTTTTACTCCTATTCAAAATGTTAAGTATGTCACATCACAGGCACGTGTCGGACAACATACTGACTATGATAAATTAACTTTTGAAATTGAGACAGATGGAAGTCTTCTCCCTGAGAACGCTTTAGCGTATGCTGCAAAAATTTTAAAAGAACAGATGACAATCTTTGTCAATTTTGATGAGGAAGAGGTTGAGCCAGAGATTCCAGATGAACCAAATAAAGATGCAATCCCACTGAATCCATATCTCGACAAACCTGTTGAAGACCTTGAACTGTCTGTTCGTTCGGCCAACTGCCTGAAGAATGCAGATATTCATTTTATCGGTGACTTGGCACAGAAGACTGATCAAGAGATGCTAAAAACGAAAAATTTTGGACGAAAATCGCTTAATGAGATTAAGGCTTTGTTGTCCGAAATGGATCTTACCCTTGGAATGAAATTTGAAAACTGGGCCGCTCCGGATGTTACTGAAAAGGAAGAAGGGCTGACGTAAATTCCTGGGATTATTTTATTTTGATTAATAGCCGATGTTTGGTAATTCGCAGTTGTAGAGGATGGTACGATGAGACATAGAAAATCTGGTAGAAAATTAGGACGTACAAGTTCACATAGAGATGCCATGTTCAGAAACATGGTTACATCACTTTTTGAGCACGAACGGATTGTTACTACCAAAGAAAAAGCGAAAGAGCTACGACCCATTGCTGAGAAGATGATTACTCTTGCGAAGAGAGGTGACCTGCACGCAAGAAGGCAGGCATTAAGTTACATTCGCAGCAAGGCTGTAGTTGAGAAACTTTTTACAGATATCAAAGATCAGTTTGCTGAGCGCAAGGGTGGGTATACGCGTATCTTGCAGACAGGTGTCCGGAAAGGTGATGCCGCAAGTATGGCAATTATTGAACTTGTCGGATACGAAGAGGTTATTGAGTCTGTTAATTCAGAAAATTGATATGTAAATATTACAAAAAAGCTGACTGGAATGTATATTCCAGTCAGCTTTTTTTTTGCCATTTTTTAGAACTGTATTAATTATTTTTTCTTTTGTTTGTGACACAAAATAGTTTTTAAAAAAGGTATTTATAGATCCTTTTGTTCGTTGGTCTTGTGCGAGATTTATAATGGAAATTGAGAAGAAAATGATTGAAGAGGGTATGGTTCCTTTAGGGAATTCTGAATTTCCTTTCGAATGTCATGCTGGTGTCTCTTGTTTCACCCTTTGCTGTAGAAACGTAAACCTTACACTCTACCCATACGATGTAATTCGTTTGAAAAAATCGCTGAATATTGATTCGGAAGAGTTTATGAGGAATTATACGTTTATTCAGAAAGAACACAATCCGTTTTTTCCTTCTGTCAAACTCAAATTACTTAAAGACGATAAAAAGTCCTGCCCTTTTCTTAACGAAAAAGGCTGTAGTGTCTATAAAGATCGACCATCGGCATGTCGAACATATCCGGTAGAAGTTGCAGTAGGTAGGGAAAATATTGATTCGGTGCCAAAGGAGTATTTCTTCCTTACCCATCACAGTTATTGTCTTGGTCATGGTGAAGAAAAAATACAGACTGTGAAACAGTGGTCTAGAAGCCAGAAGTTACATGATTTTAATCTTATGAACAGGTTATGGGCTGAAGTTGATGCTCTTTTTGCCAGTAACCCGTGGAAAGGAGAAGGGGCAGGCGGAGAAAAACAACAAATTGCTTTTATGGTATGCTATAACATTGACAGTTTTAGAAAATTTATTCAACTCCACAAACTTATCCAACAGTTCAGGATTGAAAAATCCACTAAAAAAAGGATTTTATCCGATGATAGTGAATTGTTAAAATTCGGTTTCGAGTGGCTGAAGCTTATCCTGACAGGAAAGTCTTCTTTAATGATGAGATAAAAAATAGTAGTTGTATTTAAAACCATGCGTTGCAAAAAACAGCTACTCATGGTAAAAAATATGGTTGATCTTTTTGTATGTCAGACCATTGGGGTCTGCATCAATAATACACACGTCTTCGCTTAATAACTGGTGTCGCTAAGCATTATTTTAATGTATAGCGATTATAGAAGATGGAGGAATAACCAGGAATGGAGTTAAAAATGGCAAGTGCTACAGTAAGAGAACTCTTAAAGGCCGGTGTACATTTTGGTCATCAGACCAGGCGTTGGAATCCTAAAATGAAGCCATATATTTATGGCCCTCGCAACGGGATTTACATTATAAACCTTGATAAGACAAAACGTCTTTTTGATAAGGCCTGTGAGTATATAACCAGTGAAGTACAAAAAGGTGGTTCTGTTCTGTTTGTTGGCACCAAACGACAGGCTCAGTCCATAGTTAATGAAGAAGCCAAAAGATGTGGTGGCTTCTATGTAGATCATCGTTGGCTTGGCGGGATGCTCACCAACTTCCAAACCATTAAAAACAGTATTGATCGCCTAAAATCCATTGAGTCAATGCAAAAAGATGGTTCTATAAACCGTTTTCCTAAAAAAGAAATTCTTTTGATGGAAAAAGAACGTATCAAACTTGAAAGAAACGTTGGCGGTATCAAGAATATGCGTAAGTTGCCTTCTGTAATTTTCATTGTAGATCCGCGCAAGGAATCTATTGGTGTTAACGAGGCTCGTAAACTTGGTATTCCAGTTGTTGCTATAACTGATACAAATTGTGACCCTGATTTTATTGATTTTCTCATTCCAGGTAACGACGATGCCATTCGGGCTATACGATTGATAAGTTATCATATTGCTGAAGCAGTTCTTGCCGGGCAGGCATTACGTGATGGTGAAGATGCCTCTGACGAAGCCGTTGCTGCTTCAATGGGTGATGCTGGAAGTGAGATGGTAGAAAAAAGCGAAGGAACTGAAGCTCCGGTTGCAGACGAAAAAAAAGCTACTGAAGAATAAGTTTTGGCGCACTGGCAGCAGGTTTCATACTGTTGTTCAGTTTTTTGATACACAGAATAAAGTGATCACTGAAAAGGGGCTGTCATCAGACTGCCCTTTTTTCATATATTGTTTTCTGAGGAGTTTGTGAAAACAATATGGAGACTGCTTCTCTGGAATGGTTTGAGCTGTTTCAGGGAAAAAATTATTTATAGATTGTAAAGGAGAATACCATGGCCATTACGAGTAAGATGGTAAAGGTTTTGAGGGACAAGACACAGGCTGGTATGATGGACTGTAAAAAAGCCCTGGAAAAGACTGAAGGTGATATGGAAAAAGCAGTAGACCTTTTACGTCAGAAAGGATTAATGGTTGCGGCCAAGAGAGCAGGACGCGCAACCAGCGAAGGGTATGTAGAAACGTATATACATGCAGGTGGGAAACTCGGTGTTATGGTTGAAGTTGGCTGTGAAACTGACTTTGTTGCCAAGAATTACGATTTTCGTGCATTTGCAAAGGATATTGCGATGCATATTGCTGCTTCTACCCCCCTTGCCATTTCAAGAGAGGAAATTTCCCCGGATGTTGTTTCACGGGAAAAAGAAATTTACGTACAACAGGCTCTTGACTCCGGTAAGCCAGAAGCAATTGTCGAGAAAATGGTAACGGGGAAAATTGAGAAATTTCTCGCAGAAGTTGCTCTGCTCGAACAGAAATTTATTAAGAATCCAGAGTTAACTATTCAGGATATCTTAAATGATCTCGTTGGTAAAATGGGTGAAAACATTTCCATCAAAAGATTTGCCCGGTTCCAGATCGGGGCATAAACAAAAAATTTTTTTGGCGGTTTAAATCTTTAGCCGCCATGCACCATATCAGCTAGTTTCTCAATTCTTTTAAGGGAAAGTATAATGACTGCACAATTAAAGTATAAGAGAATTCTGTTAAAACTCAGCGGGGAAGCGCTGATGGGTGATGGTTCCTACGGAATCAGTACTAAAGTACTTGAATTTGTAGCAGAAGAAGTTAAAAGAGTTGTTGAAATAGGTGTTGAGCTTGGGTTAGTCATAGGTGCTGGCAATATTTTTAGAGGTGTTGCCGGCGCAAGCAAAGGAATGGATAGAACAACTGCTGATAATATGGGCATGCTTGCTACTGTGATGAACAGTCTTGCTATGCAGGATGCTCTTGAAAGAAATAACGTTATTACTCGGGTCATGTCAGCAATCCCAATGCAGTCCGTGTCCGAACCTTATATACGGAGAAGGGCTACCAGGCATTTAGAGAAAGGGCGTGTAGTGATTTTTGCGGCTGGTACTGGGAACCCTTATTTTACGACTGATTCCGCTGGTGTATTAAGGGCACTGGAGATTGATGCGGATATTGTTATCAAAGCGACAAAAGTGGATGGTGTGTATGACCGGGATCCAAAGGTATATCCCGATGCTGTTAAATTTGATCATTTGTCGTATGATACTGTTTTGCAGAAGGGATTGCGGGTAATGGATGCTGCTGGGATTGCGCTTGCCAAAGAGGATAATCTTCCGATTATGGTTCTTGACATGGCTGTGGCTGGAAATATCAAACGTGCCGCTATGGGTGATTCCATAGGTACAATAATTACCGCGTAAAATATTTGTTTGAGTAACTACCAGACGACAAGGGGGGACCATGAGTAAAGTGATATCTGATATGGCCGAAAGGATGGGAAAGAGCGTTGAATCTTTTAAAAAGGAATTGTCAAAAGTACGCACTGGCAGGGCTTCCCTCACTATTCTTGATGACATTTATGTTGATGCCTATGGGAGTTCCATGCCGTTGATTCAGGTGGGTACTCTGACTATTCCTGAGAGTAGAATGATAGCCATCCAGCCATGGGATCCTCAGATGTTGCCTGCCATCGAAAAAGCTATCTTAAAATCTGATATTGGTCTTAATCCGATAAATGACGGTAAAATTATCAGGCTGAATATTCCTCAGTTGACTGAAGAACGGCGGAAAGATTTAGTGAAGGCTGTAAAAAAGGTTGCAGAGGAATTTCGAGTTGCGATTCGAAATATTCGTAGAGAAGCTATTGAGACTCTGAAAAAGCAGAAGAAAGAGAAAGAAATTTCTGAAGATGAGTTATTCAAACTGCAGGATGAAGCTCAAAAGGAAACCGATGCATATGTTAAGAAGATTGACACAGTAACTGCTTCAAAAGAAAAAGAAGTGATGGAAGTATAGTGTCCCCCTCGCTGATTGATAAATGATTATGTCAGATACTGCTCCTATTGATTTGACTTGTCTTCCTCGCCATGTAGCTATTATCATGGATGGCAATGGCAGATGGGCTCAGCGCAAGCTAAAACCCAGGTTGTTTGGTCATAAAGCTGGTGCAGATTCAGTAAAAGACATTGTCGGGGCGTGTCGGGAAATTGGCATAGAGTTTCTTACCTTATATGCATTTTCTTCCGAAAACTGGAATAGACCGGAGAAAGAAGTCAGTGGTCTGATGACCATCTTAAAGAAATATCTTGAGTCTGAGTTACCCTCTATGCAGGAAAACAATATCAGACTTATGAGTATCGGAGATCGCGAGCGCCTACCCGATGCGGTAAGGCTCTGTCTGGAGAAGACTATAGAAGCTACCGCATCTAACTCAAAGCTTACTCTTAATCTTGCACTCAGCTATGGCAGTCGTGATGAAATTGTTCGTGCTGTTCAAAGAGTTGCAAGACAATGTGTTGATGGTAATCTAACCCCTGAAACTATTACAGAAAAGCGTCTTTCCGAGAGTCTGGATACCAGTAACATGCCGGATCCTGACTTACTTATTCGTACTGGTGGGGAATCCAGATTGTCGAATTTCCTCCTCTGGCAGTTGTCCTATGCTGAGATTTATTTCACTGAAATTATGTGGCCTGAGTTCAGGAAAGATATTTTTTTTCAAGCACTCACCGATTTTCAAGTGAGAGAAAGACGCTTTGGACGGACTGGGGAACAACTCAACGCAGAGTAACCTTATGAAACGAATAGTTCCAGGCCTGCTGATTGCAGGGGGGTGGCTTCTTCTGTTGCTAAAAGGATCTACGCTCCTTTTTTGTCTTGTCATAATAGTTGTTGTATTTCTTGCAGTGCATGAGTATCTCAACATGATTGATGAACGAGACATTGTACTGTTTGAACGTGTGCTTCTCGCTTTTTTTCTTACTCTTCCTGTAATTTGTGCCTGCCTGTTCCCTGATATTCGCTGGCTACCCTTGTCTTTCATAGCTTCCTTTTTTGGACTAACGTGTTATTTTCTTTATCGTTATAAAGATATTAAAGAGTGTTATAACCTGTTTTGCCGGTTTGTTTTTGGCATCATTTACATTGGCGGCTTGGGCGCTCATCTTGTCCTCCTCCGATTTTTGCCAGATGGCAGCAGTTGGCTTATTATTGTCTCTGCAGTTACGGCAAGTTCGGACAGTGCTGCATATTTTGTTGGTAAAGCGATAGGTAAAAGAAAATTGTGTCCAAATATCAGTCCTAATAAAACGATTGAAGGAGCGTTAGGTGGACTGGCTGGTGGAATATTTGCTGCATCTGTTTTTGCCCTTCTGCTTCTATCTACAGTCAACTGGTTTTTTCTTATTGGCTCAGCGATTGTTCTTGTGATTGCCGGAATCATTGGTGATTTGACAGAATCCATTATCAAACGCGGGACAGGAACAAAAGATTCCGGAAACATTCTCGCGGGGCATGGTGGTATACTTGATCGTGTTGATTCCCTTTTATTTGCTGCACCCGTTCTTTATTACCTTTTGCTTGTAATCATATGATGAAAAATATTTCTCTTCTGGGTGCCACCGGTTCCATTGGCGTCAATGTCCTCGAAATTGTAAGAAAATTTCCCGAGCGTTTTACTGTTTGTGCAATGGCTGCAGGGAATAATGTCGAGCTTCTGGCCAGACAGGCTCTGGAGTTTGAACCGGAAATACTCTCTGTTGCCGATGAGCAGAAGGCCCGTGAACTTCAAAGTCTGTTACCTGCAAAATTTAAAGATAAAATTACCTTTGGGGCAAAGGGTAATCTTCTCGTTGCAGCATTTTCAGAAGCAGAGATTACAGTTACCGCTATCGTTGGAAGTGCTGGCTTACTGCCTACACTTGCCGCCATTGACGCCGGGAAAAATATTGGTCTTGCCAATAAAGAGACTCTGGTTATGGCTGGAAAGATTGTTATGGATCGTGTGAAAGAGAACGGTGTCAGATTACTACCGATAGATTCTGAGCATTCTGCAATTTTTCAAGCATTGGAAGCCGGCCGAAAAAAAGATGTGGAAAAGATAATACTGACAGCCTCTGGTGGCCCTTTTCTCGGAAAAAGCAGTGAAGAATTACAGATGGTCACCAGAGATCAGGCGTTGAATCACCCAAACTGGAGTATGGGAAAAAAGATATCCATAGATTCAGCCACCTTGATGAATAAAGGGTTGGAGGTAATTGAAGCAAAATGGCTGTTTGATGTCGGTGCTGATACCATTGATGTTGTCGTCCATCCCCAATCCATTGTCCATTCTCTTGTTGAATATCACGATGGTTCAGTATTGGCACAAATGGGTGTTCCCGATATGCGGATTCCCATTGCTTATGCTCTTTCATATCCAGAAAGAATGGTGCTGGAACTGCCATCACTGAAATTATCGCAATGTGGCAGCCTTGAATTTATCGAGCCGGACTATACAACGTTTCCCGCCCTGCAACTTGCTTTTGATGCGTTGGAGACTGGTGGTGTTGCACCAGCCGTTCTTAATGCTGCAAATGAAGTTGCTGTCGAAGCTTTTTTGGGTCAGCGGATCTCTTTTTCTGAAATTATCAGGACAGTTGCCCGAACAATGGATATTGTGCACGATGGAAGTGAAGACAATCTTGAACACATTTTACAGGCTGATGCCATTGCACGGATTGAAGCTGGTAAATTTATTGATGCAATAGCGAAAGTCTGAAGAGGTATCTGTTCGACCATGAGATATTGCGCCACTCCCTGTTAAGGGTACATTTTACAATGAGTTGTTGTGAGTTATGAATACTGCATTTTCTTTTATACTGGTTTTAGGCCTTCTTATATTCGTTCATGAGTTGGGACATTTTCTCTTTGCCAAACTGTTTGGTGTCCGTGTCCTCAAATTTTCTCTTGGGTTTGGACCACGGGTAGCTGGTAAGGTTATTGGAGAAACCGAATATGTAATTTCTGCCTTTCCGCTTGGTGGTTTTGTCAAAATGTTTGGTGAAAATCCCGATGAGGAGGATCTGAAAACGGAGGATAAAGAACGATCTTTTGCCCATAAACCTGTGTGGCAGCGTTTTGGAATTGTTCTTGCGGGCCCTCTTTTTAATCTCATTTTTGCAGTGTTCCTGTTTTTTATGGTTTTTGCTATTCTGGGTTTACCAACGTCGATGGATACCACACGAATTGGTAAGGTCAATACTGAATCCCCTGCGGCACTCGCCGGTTTGCTGAAGGACGATGTTATTATCCAGATTAACGGAAAACAGACAAAAAGCTGGCTTGATGTGCTTAAAGGAGTGAAGGGCAGTAATGGTGAACATGTAATTATGGTTGTGGATCGTGATGGGGAACAGGTTACTGTCGATGTTGTACCGAAGATCGATGGTGTCAAAGACGTATTTGGCGAGGAAGTTGAAAAACGATTTATGATCGGCATAACCAAGGCAGAGGATCTGGAGTATAAAAAAATCTCTCTGCTCGATTCTTTTATAAATGCATGCAAACAGACCTGGATGTATATTTATCTTACTGTTATGGGTTTTGTTAAAATTTTCCAAAGAGTTATTCCTGCCTCAGATATAGGTGGGCCTATTCTGATTGCACAGCTGGCTGGTGAGCAGATGAAGGCCGGATGGTTACATCTTGTCTATTTTATGGGCCTTCTCAGTGTCAATCTTGGTATACTCAATCTCCTGCCGGTACCGGTTCTTGATGGTGGACACCTGGTTTTCTTGTCCCTTGAAGGGATAAGAAAAAAACCGATGAACGAAAGGGCTCAGATAATTGCCCAACAGGTCGGAATAGGACTGCTTGGTACATTGATGATCTTTGTCTTTTATAATGATATAGTCAGATTATTTCACTGATGAATTCTTCTCTCCCCCTCATTTTATCAATAGATACTGCGACCCCCTGCAGTTGTGTTGCACTGACTCTTGGTAACCGGAAAAAGGGAGAAGTGGTTGGATCTGTCTGTCTCTCAGGTAGTGTGTCCCATTCAAGACGATTGCTCTCTGTTGTCGATCAGCTAATGACGGAGTCGCAAAAAGACTGGGACGCGATTACCGGGATTTGCGTGAGTCTCGGGCCTGGCAGTTTTACTGGTTTGCGCATCGGTATGGCAACGGCTAAAGGTCTGGCTGTTGCTACAGGAAAGCCGCTGCTTGGAGTATCAACACTTGATGGACTTGCTGCCAAATGTGTTACCGACCGGTTGATCTGTGCTGTTCTTGATGCTAGAAAAAAAGAGGTCTATGCCGCTTTTTATCGTTGTCTCAATAATGGAATGAGTGAACGGCTAGGTGATATTACTGTACTTGCTCCAGAAAAACTGGCGGCCTCTATCAACGAACAGGTTGTGATGATAGGGGATGGCGTACAAACGTATGGTGATCTTTTTCGTACGCTTCTGTCGGATAAAGTTCACTTTGCTCCATCTCAATTACATGAGCCTTCAGCTGCCTCTCTTGGTATGATAGCGGCAGAAATGATGGAAAGAGGTGAAGAGCTTGATGTTGCTGAAGCTGTGCCGCTATACGTAAGAAGCTCTGATGCTGAACTCAACCTTCTGAAAAAAACTGGTCTGGCTGGTGATCGTAAAGGGGCCGATGCATCATGATTATTCGTCGAAAAACACGCACACTTTATGTTGGTGGGGTCGGTATCGGGGGCCAGTGCCCAATATCTGTTCAGTCGATGACTAACACCGATACTAAAGATGTGCAGCAGACTGTTGAGCAGATACTTGGTCTGGAGGCTGCCGGATGCGAAATTGCTCGTGTTGCCGTACTCGATACTGCAGCTGCCAGGGCGATTCGAGTAATTAAGGATCAAATCGGTATTCCCCTCATTGCCGACATTCACTTTGATTACAGACTGGCCGTTGCTGCTATGGAAAGTGGGGCTGACGGTATCCGTATTAATCCTGGAAACCTTGGTGGGGAAGAAAAAATTGCAAAAGTGGTTGTTTGTGCAAAACGCCATCAGGTTCCCATACGGGTCGGAGTCAATAGTGGTTCCATTGAAAAAGATCTGCTGAAAAAATATGGTTACCCGACGCCTGAGAAAAGTACAGCATTGATTGAAAGCGCCATGCGCAATGTGCGATTACTTGAAAAGCACGGTTTTAATGAGGTGAAAATTTCGATTAAATCCTCCGATGTTCTCACTACTGTGAACAGTTATCAGGAACTTTCAAAAATTACCGACTACCCCTTGCACCTGGGAGTCACCGAGGCGGGTGGGCTTATTGCAGGCACTGTGAAATCGAGTGTGGCTCTGGGGCTACTTCTCAGTAAAGGCATTGGCGATACTTTCCGGATCTCTCTGACCCGTGACCCTGTGGAAGAGGTGAGAGTTGCGTTTGAACTTCTTCGTTCCCTGAAAATACGTGAGCGTGGCCCTGAACTCATTTCCTGTCCTACCTGTGGTCGGACCCGTATTGATCTTTTTGGACTTGCCGAAGAGGTGGAGAAGTATGTGCAAACCATGGTGAGTCCTCTGAAAGTTGCAGTGATGGGTTGTGTTGTTAACGGCCCTGGAGAAGCAAAACAGGCCGATATTGGTGTCGCTGGGGGCAATGGTGTCGGCATCATTTTCAAGAAAGGTAAAATCTGGCAGAAAGTTAATGAAGATGATCTTATGAGAGTCTTTATGGCCGAACTGAAAAAAATGGAAGATGATGGGCGTAAGAAGCTTACTTGATAGCATAGGAATTTTCATTTTTTACTAAGCTGACAAATTTCGATATACAAAAAATCAACTCTGACAAAAGAAGACATATTATGCGCTATTCTCAGGCACTGATGCCGACTCTAAAGGAAACTCCAGCCGAAGCCGAAGTGGTTAGTCATCGATTGATGCTGCGGGCCGGTTTCATTCGTAAGCTTACCGCAGGGATCTACACCTATATGCCCTATGGTCTTGCGGCAATTCGGAAGGTCGAAAATATTGTTCGTGAAGAAATGAACCGTGCCGGTGCTCAGGAACTGCTTATGCCTATGGTGCAGCCCGCTGATCTTTGGCGGGAATCGGGAAGGTATGAGAAATACGGGCCTGAACTGTTACGCTTTCATGATCGTCATGAGAGGGAATCCTGTCTGGGGCCGACCCACGAAGAGGTCATTACTGATATTGCCCGGAAAGAACTGCACTCCTATCGCGATTTGCCCATCAATTTGTATCAGATTCAGACTAAATTCAGGGATGAGATACGGCCGAGATTTGGTCTTATGCGTGGTCGCGAATTTGTTATGAAAGACGCGTATTCCTTTGATGTCAGTGACGAAGCTGCACAGGTTTCATATAAAAAAATGTATGAAGCGTATCGACGGATTTTTATTCGTTGTGGTCTTAAATTTCGTGCAGTGCAGGCAGATTCCGGTGCAATTGGAGGCAGCTTTTCCCATGAATTTATGGTATTGGCGGCAACCGGTGAAGATACGATCGTTATCTGTACAGCATGTGAATATGCTGCAAATGTGGAAAAAGCAGCCATAAAACCTGTTGAGAACAGATCCGATGAGCTGGAAAAAGATCTCGAAAAGGTTGAAACACCCGGCAAAAGAAAAGTTACTGCTGTATGTGAATTCCTCGGGATTGAGCCTGATCAGCTTGTAAAAACCATGGTATATCAAGCAGACGGTAAACCCGTTGCAGTGCTTGTCAGGGGCGATCGCGAAGTGGAAGAGGTGAAGCTGAAAAACCTTCTTGGTGTTGCCGATGTGGAGCTTGCCGGGGACAAGGAAGTCTTTGACGCAACAGGTGTTCCTACAGGGTACCTGGGGCCGGTTGGTATTTCGATCAGAGTTGTTGCCGATCAGGAAGTTGCCGCAATGAAGAATTTTTATGTGGGAGGAAATGAAAAAAACCACCACATGAAAAATGTGAACTGCGGGCGTGATTTTCAGCCGGAACATATTGCTGATCTTCGGCAGATTACTGTTTCTGATCCCTGCCCCGATTGTGGTGGAACGCTTGAGTTGACTGAAGGTATTGAGGTCGGCCATATCTTTAAACTTGGCACCGGCTACTCAGAATCCATGAACGCAATGTTCAGCGATAAAGATGGCGTTGAAAAACACCTCGTTATGGGCTGCTATGGTGTCGGAGTAAGTAGAATTGTCGCTGCTGCCATTGAGCAGAACCATGATGAAAATGGAATAATTTTTCCCGTTCCTCTGGCACCGTTTACTGTAATTCTTTTAAATCTTGGTCTACAGGATAAAGAAATAACGGATGCAGCAGAAATGCTGTACAGAGAACTTCAGGACGCCGGGGTTGATGTGCTTCTCGATGATCGGGATGAGCGGCCCGGATTCAAATTCAAGGATGCTGATCTTCTCGGTGTCCCGTTCCGCGTAACTATCGGTAAAAATTTTGTAAAAAACGGGTTGGTTGAAGTCAGGCAGCGTAGAGACGGCGTTACAGAGGAGATGTCTCCATCGGACGTCCTCGCATCCCTGCCAGCAAAAATTGCTGCTGAGCTGAAGAATTAGTCAGGAAATCAGTCGATGTCACATTCCTCAATGATTAATGTCAATGGCTTGAAGGTTCTTGCTTCGAATTACCTTCAAGGTGTTGATCTGTCTCGAATAGATGAGGCATGGGAGATTATCACCCGTGTCCATAAGGGCCGCCGTCATTTCTCCGGCGAGCTCTATATTATTCATCTTCTTGAGGTGGCGTCTACTCTTGCCTCAATGCATCTTGATCTTGATACTATTCTTGCCGGTCTCCTGCATGGGGTATTAAAAGAAGGGTGTACTCTTGAGGAGCTTAAAGAAAAGTTTGGTAAAGATGTCGCATCGATTGTTGAAGGTTCAACCAAGATAACGAAAGTTCAGTATAACAGCAAGCTTGCCAGCCAGGCCGATAACCTGCGAAAAATGCTGTTGGCCATTGCAACCGATATTCGAGTTCTGCTGGTCAAACTTATTGACCGGTTACTGGACATGTTTTTGCTTGACATGGTTGACCGGGAAAAGCAGCTCGATATTGCCAGGGAGACGATGGACCTGTATGCTCCGCTGGCAAGTCGTCTTGGTATTGATTGGCTGAAGCGTGAACTGGAAGATCATGCCTTTAAGTTTCTCTACCCGGAGGAACATTATGAACTGGCCCACAAACTTGAGAGTTCCCTCGATGAGCGACAGAAATACGTTGATGAAGTTATAGCAATTCTTCATAAAAAACTTGCTGAAAGTAATATTACTGCAAATCGAATCATCGGCCGACCAAAACATCTCTACTCCATTTATAAAAAATTACAGGCACAGGGTATACCGCTGGAACGCGTCTATGATAAGGTTGCGTTCAGGATAATCGTTAATTCAGTAAATGAGTGTTATGAGGCTCTTGGTACCATCCATGCTAACTGGTCGCCGGTTCCTGGCAGGATTAAGGACTTTATTTCTGTTCCAAAAGCCAACAATTATCAGTCGATGCATACAACGGTGATTGGCCCGCGGGATCATTTTATAGAAATTCAGATTCGTACTGATGAGATGGATAGAGTTGCCCAGGAAGGTGTTGCTGCGCACTGGGCATACAAAGAAGGACAAAAAGTTACCAACAAGGATGCAAAACTTTTTCGTGAGCTGAAAAAACTGGTAGCCTCTTTGCAGGATGTTGAAGATCCAAAAGAATTTCTCGATAGTGTTATACGGGAACTGTATGATCCCGAAGTTTTTGCATTGACGCCGAAAGGTGAGGTAAAAGAGTTCCCTCTTGGCAGCTGTCCCATTGATTTTGCCTATTCCATCCATACAGAGGTTGGTGATCGTTGTGTTGGTGCCAAGATCAGCGGTCGTCAAGTTCCGTTGAAATATCAGTTGCAGACAGGTGATATCGTAGAGATCGTTACTTCTTCAAGTCAGGTTCCCCGTCGGGACTGGTTGGATCTTGTCAAGACCAGTCGTGCGAGGACACGTATACGATCTTGGCTTCGTCGTGAAGAAAAAGATAAGGCACTGAAGCTTGGACGGGAGATATGCGAAAGAGAAATTCGAAAATATAATACTTCACTGAAAAAGATCATTAAGAGTGGTCATATTAGACTCTTGTTGAAACAACTGCGATGTAATTCTCTTGACGATTTATTGGTTAAGGTCGGTAGCGGTACGATAACGGTTCAGAACCTGGTAAAAGGACTTGTACCTGTAGAACTGCGCAAAGAGCATGAGCAGGACGTTGAGCTACCGCCTGAAGAACTGGCAAACCTCATGGTAAGTCAGCATGTCGAGACTGCAGATAAAGGTAAATCAGGGGTTAAGATCGACGGTATAGACGGCATGCTTGTTAAGGTTGCCCAGTGTTGTCGACCTTTGCCGGGTGATCCCATCGTTGGTTTTGTAACGATGGGGCGTGGGGTTTCTGTTCATAAGGCCGATTGTGTTAATCTTCTCAGCCTTGACCCACATCGGTGGATAGATGTGACATGGTCCGGTGTTGCCGAAAAAACATATAAAGTGGGTCTTCATATCAGTGCCGAAAATAAAAGAGGAATATTTACAGAAATAAGTGGAGTAATCAGCCTTGATAATGCCTCCATCGTTGATATTTCCGCTCATACCACAGCCACAGATCAGGCAGATATGACGCTTTCTCTCGAAGTAGAGAATCTTAAGCATCTTAAAACGTTAATACAGCATATCCGACAATTGCCAGCGGTAATATCAGTTCGAAGACTGTAAGATCAGAATCAGGTAGACCATCATGAATCTCTGCCACGTTTGCGGCAACGCAATACAGCTCAGTTGCAGCAAGTGTCCTTTCTGTGGTTGCGAGACAGAACATTCCACGCAGGTGGCAAAGAAGGAGTTTAGACATAAAGTCGTAAACCTTGAATCGGGTCGGCCTGATGTGGAAACAGCGCTTGGCCGCATGGATGTTGCCGTAGAAGAGGCTGTGAGAACAGGCATCAGTGTTCTTACTTTGATTCATGGTTATGGTTCAAGTGGCAAAGGTGGAGTGATTCGTTCTGAATGCAGGAAAAATCTCGATTTTTTGCGAAGTCGTGGCAGGATAAGTGAGTTTATCCCCGGTGAGGTATTTAACAGGAAATCCGGTTCAGTCAAAACATTTCTTCGTCGTTTTCCGCAAATGAGTACCGATAAAAATTTAAATAGAGGCAACAAGGGGATAACCCTGGTTGTGATTTAAAAATCTTGTCCCCCAAGGGTGGTGAAGGTTTGTTGCAGTAGCTTATGAAATGTGTGTTTTTGAAATATTAATCTTCCACTAATTATTAAGGAGTTTAAAATGAAGCAATATCTTGTGTCAGCAGTATTGGGGTTTTGTCTGGTAGTACCTCAAATTACCCAGGCGGCACCTCCCGCAAGTTTTGAAGAAAAATTGAGTTACAGTATTGGCTTTGCTGTTGGTAAACAATTTTCAGGGGTGGGAGGAGATATTCAACAGGATTTTTTAATAGCCGGAATTAAAGATGCTTTTAAGGGTGGAGAACCGGTGATGACTCCCGAGGAAATGATGGCAACCCAGGAGGAATTTTCAAAGAAGATGCAGGATCGCCAAAAGGCCAAAGTTGAGCAGATGATGACAAAGAATAAGGCTGAGGGCGATGCATTTCTTGAAGCAAACAAAAAAAAGGATGGCGTGATTGTCACCGAAAGTGGCTTGCAATACTCTGTTGTAAAAGAAGGTACGGGTGAAAAAGCAACGGCTGCTGATACCGTTAAGGTTGAATATGTCGGGAAGCTGGTTAACAATACTGAATTTGATAGTACTGTTAAGCGAGGAGAACCTGCAGTTTTCAAAGTTGGGCAGGTTATTAAGGGATGGAGCGAGGCGTTACAGCTTATGAATGTCGGTTCAAAACTGCATCTGGTTATTCCGTCAGAACTTGCATATGGTGAGCAGGGTGCTGCTCCGGTAATTGAACCAAATTCAGTTTTGGTGTTTGATGTTGAGTTGGTTTCAATAGAAAAAGAATAGTATTTCCGGGAATTGAACCGGATCTGAAGGCCGATCAAATATATTTTGATCGGCCTTTTTTTTGTTTTTTAGCGGTCGCTTTTTATAAGCAGAAATATTCCGGCTAAAGAAAAGGTAATATGAATACTTGTAGCTGCAACAATTGGTGAAACATACCCTGCAATTGCCAGTGATTGCAAGGCACCCCAAATTCCCCAGGCCATAAATGCAAGGCCACAGCTGACCGGTATGGCAATAGACAGATCTCTTCCCCATTTTCGGTACGAAATAAGTAAAATGGGCATCCCAAGCAGTAGAAGGGGAATGCCAAGGAAAATGTAGGAAATACGGCCGAGAAAATCTGTCCATGCCTTTCTTTTTTCGTAGTCCACTTTTTTTCTTGAAATCTCCTGATACAGGCTGGTGAGAGATTGTTCCGCCGATTTATTTATGGGGACGAGGAAATCTTCAGGATGTTCCGGCAGGGTAAATTTTCTGGTTTGAAAATTGGTAATAGAGTAGTTGTCGTTGGACTCCATATGCTGTATCTGCCCTTGTTTCAGTATCCAGCTGTTATCTTTCTGGTTCCAGTCGGCAACATTCGCAGTTACCAGAGTTTGAATATTGTATTTATCGTCCCATTGTGAATATGAAAAATTCTGAAAGATATGGGATTTGGGGTTTGCCCAACCAAAGGAATAGAATCCGTCATGTCCCTTGTAATAGTATCTGTTGTTTCGAAGTATTCCGAGAGGAACTTTGCCTTTGAGTTGTTCGTACCAGATGTTGTTCGTCTGGGCGATGGTGGTGGGCAAAAGCCATTGAGCTGCTGCTAGGAAAAGGAAAGTAAAAACAACTGATGTGAGGATAAGGGGGCGGAGTATAAGTCGTAAAGGTATTCCACCAGCTTTAAGAGCAGTGAGTTCGTTTGAATGGTTAAGGATCCCAAGGGTGATGACGCAGGAGAGAAGGATGAAAATTGGTCCAAGTTGATCAACGATAAATGGAATTGTCAAAAAAAAATATTTCATCGCTAATGCAATGGGTTTACCACCATTGGTAAAGTCATCAAATTTTTCAAAAAAATCTACAAGCAGATAAATGGACACGAATCCGGCATTAACTGTAAAAAAATACTTGATGTATTGATTGAAAATATAACGGTTGAGCAGATTCACAACAAACCTCTAACGTGAATGGATTGAAATCTTAACGGAAAAAACGGTGACAGACAAAAAATCCCAGACCAACCATGGCTATACCAAGAATGTTGGATAACATAAGATAGAAAAATGCGTGTACAGGTTCTCCAGCTTTAAAAAATTGCACAGTTTCTCTGGCAAATGTTGAAAATGTCGTAAATCCACCAAGAAAACCAGTAAACAAAAAGAGCCTGAATTCATGACTGATATGAACTCTATCGAAATAGTTCCAGAAAATCCCTATGAGAAAAGAACCAAGAAGGTTCGCAGTTAGTGTTCCCAGTGGGAAATTGGCGGGTGTCAATCGTTCTGCACCGATGCTGATCGCATAGCGTGCCATGGCACCTATGCCCCCCCCGGTGGCAACTGCTAAAACGCTTCCCATCATTGATCGCATCATATCCCGGCAGATCCTCCTTTTTATTGTTCCATTGTAGGTAACATTATCATTTCCAACCGTCAAGTTCATGATTGAGATGGATGAAGTATGGTTTGAAGCCCTTGCAATACAAACAATCACTGTGGTATACTCCCGGCTTGTCGTGATGTTGCCAGGTTCGGAAACTGTTTGTATCTTTAAGTCCCTGGTTGTATTGTTTTCGGTCTACAATAAAGAAAGCCGGATTGAGTACCTTGGGAATTCTTTTTTGTTTGGAAAGTTTTTCCGGGGCATCGGGTTGTTCTGTGTGGAATGTTTCCGCAAAGATAAGCAGAATGTAACTGTTCAGCACAACGCTGGGAAGTACGCATAATTGGTGAGCGTAACTATTTAGCAGTGCCTTACATGTTCACAAGCAGTCCGATTAGCTATACACCTGTATGCTGGGCGGTCTGATCGTGGGCAGGTGAGGTGCTGCTGAATAGTTACAGCAGAATATAAATTAACTGGAGGTGGTTGACTTTCGGAAATAGTATTCGACTGTGTTTAATTACCTTTCACGAGAGGTTTGTTGAATGGGTGTCGATTACGTCAGGATGGAGCCGTCGGAGAGAATATACCGATTGAGTCTGTCTGATTAGTGTAATACCGATTGTCATCGTTACCGTATATGGCTCGAAAGCGTAAAAATACTATTTGTCTTCCGTGTAAACAAACTTATAGAAATACAGCCAGAGATCGTTTGCATGCTTTCTGGGAGGTCTTTGAGAAAGAAGATGAAGTTCTTGTTATTATAAATGCTGACCCTGATGCCCTGGCTACAGCGTTAGCTGTTAAAAAGCTATTACGATACAGAGTAAAAAGTGTCACGATAACCCATCCCAATGAAATCCGTCGTCTCAACAATGTCGCCATGGTGGAGCGGTTAAAAATTCCACTGACAAGGCTCAAGAGCGTAAAGGTTGGTGATTACAGTAAAAAAGTGATGGTTGACTCGCAACCGGATCATCTGCCCTGTTTTGAAAAACTTAAAATTGACGCAATTATTGATCATCATCCCATGGGTGGAAAACTTGATGCTAAGTTCGTCGATATTCGACCCGAGTATGGTGCAACTGCAACAATGGCAGTTGAATATTTGCGGGCTGCGGGAATGAAACCTTCAGTTGCCCTTGCGACTGCTCTTTTTTACGCGATAAAAGTTGATACCCACGATTTTGAACAAAAATCAGTATTGGCCGATGGTATCTCTTTTCGTTATCTTTTTAATATTGCCAATCGGGATTTGGTTCGCAAATTTGAATTGACTGATCTCAGGCGCTCGGAGCTTAAATATTTCACTATTGCCCTTGCCGAGCTGAAATTTTCAAAAGGCAGGTATTACAGCCACATTGGTAGAGTAAGGAGTCCTGATGTCCTGGTTATTGTAGCTGATTTTCTCAATCATGTGGGAGAGATTGACTGGGTCTTTGTTTCCGGAATCCACGGAGAAAAACTGGTCGTGATTTTTCGTTGTGATGGTTACCGTAAAAGCGCTGGTAAACTCGCGGATCGTATATTTGGTTCGCTGGGCTCTGCAGGTGGACATAAAGGGGCTGCACGTGCTGAGGTTCCGTTGAAAAATCTTAACCTTGGCGAAAAAGAATTTACCTCCGATACTCTAAAGCGTTTTATCATGCGTCATATTTGATCCAGCAGACGATTCTTCTCTAACAATTGTATTGGTAATCTCGACTTCCTTGTTTCCGGGGTTGCCAATGGTTCTGATTTCTCTTACCATACAGAAAGGGTATTTGTAGTGGGCGGGTATGTAAGGAATTACAGTTAGTCCTGACATATCCTATACGTTAGCCTTCTCTTTTATAAGGTGGAAGCATGCTGAAACCTACCACATTGGCGATGATTCTGGCTGGTGGTCGGGTAGACGAACTTAATGTTCTTACCTATTATCGTCCGAAATCGGCGGTGCCGTTTGGCGGTGTCTGCCGGGTTATTGATTTTTCCTTAAGCAACCTGATGAATTCCGGTATTGAGCAGGTTGCCATTCTCAGTCAGTACAGAAGTTATTCCCTTATCAATCATATAGGTATTGGAGCCGCCTGGGACATGATCGGTCGTTACAGGCATGCATCGATTTTACCGCCGTTTCAAGGATCTGAATCTGGTGATTGGTATCGTGGTCCTGCCGATGCGATTTATAAAAATATCGATTATGTTCAATATCATCACCCTGAGGAGATTCTAATTCTTTCTGGTGATCATATTTATAATATGAACTATCAGGACATGATTGATTATCATACGGAAAAGAATGCTGATCTTACAGTAGCCTTTACCCGGGTGCCCCTTGCAAATGCAAACAGATTTGGTGTGGCAAAGCTGGACAATGAAGATGGCGCACGGGGAGGGCGGGTTGTTGATTATTGGGAAAAATCTGCTGATTCTAAGTCAGAATGGGCATCGATGACAGTACTCTGTTTTAAACCAGAGGTTTTGTATAAGGCACTGGAGAACAACCAGGAAGGGGGGTCGTATCATTTTGGTAAAGATATTATACCTCTGCTGGTTGAGCAAAATTACAGGGTGTATGGCTATAAATTCTGCGGGTACTGGGGCTATACCAGGACTATCAATGAATATTGGCAATCCAATATGGATATGCTTGGAGAAAAGCCTCTGATCGATCTGGAAAAATGGCAATTTCGTACAAACCTTGAGCATCGAAATATTCGAGGCAAGGAGCCTGCTTATTTTGCAGAGAATGCCAAGGTTCACAACAGCCTTATCTATAATGGCTGCAAAGTAGATGGTACTGTGAAAAATTCAATTCTTTTTCCTGGTGTTGTGGTTAAAAAAGATGCTGTGGTTGAAAACTCCGTCCTCTTCTTTAAAAATGTAGTTGGGGAAAAATGCAGATTGAATAAAGTTGTTGCCGATGTGAATACGACCTATGGCCAAAATGTGACAATTGGGCCGGATGTCTGCGATGAAAGGACGGAAGTTACCGTTGTCGGTTGGAATAACAATATTCCTCCGGAAACTGTAATCGAAGCTGGAGCTACAGTCTATCCCCATATTGCCGAAGGACTCTGGCCTAATTGTGTCAAGGCAGGGGAGGTGTTGCGATGAAAAAATCAAAAGAAGCACTTGTTCTCCTGCTAGCTGGCGGTGTGGGCAGCCGTTTGAATATCCTCGTGCAAAAACGTGCAAAACCTGCAGTTCCCTTTGCGGGGATATATCGAATTATCGATTTCAGTCTCTCCAATGTGATGAATTCCGGCTTAAACAAGGTTGGTGTTTTGACACAATATAAGCCCCTGTCTTTAATGAATCACCTTGGTATGGGAGAGCCATGGGACTTTATCGGCAGGAGCAGGGGAGTAAAAATCCTGCCCCCACGGACGGGAGAAAAAGAATCAGACTGGTACCAAGGTACGGCTGATGCGGTGAGAAGAAATATCGATTTCATGCAGGCAAACCCGGCCGATGAAGTTGTTATTCTCTCGGGGGATCATATCTACCACATGGATTTTGATGCGATGATTGCATATCATCGATCAAAAAATGCGGATGTGACCGTGGCCATGATGGTGGTGCCTAAAAGTGAGATCCATCAATTTGGTGCCGGAATAACCGATGACAATGACCGGATTATTGAATGGGAGGAAAAACCGGAAATACCGAGAACGAATCTTGCCTCCATGGGAATCTACGTTTTTGACTACAAACACCTGCTTTCAACACTTGCCCGTGACAAGGCAGAAATAGATTTTGGCATGCATATTCTTCCACGGGCCATTGAGCACGATAATGTTTTTGCCTATCCGTTTTATGGTTATTGGCGTGATGTCGGTACTGTTCAGGCATACTGGCAGGCCAATATGGATGTGTTGAAAAAAGAGAGTGGAATTACACCCCAGAAGTGGGAGATACGAACAAATATTGAGACTGAAGGGCGTACTTCTGACAGGGCACCAGCCCGATTCGGGCCTGACTGCACCCTCCATTGTTGTATGGTTTCTGCTGGCAGCACTATCGAGGGTTCGGTTATTAATTCGGTGCTTGCCCCTGGTGTCGTTGTGGAAAAAGATGCAGTTGTTCGGGACTCCATTCTTTTCGAAGATTGTGTTATTAAAAAGGGTGCTACTGTTGATCTTGCCATCCTGGATAAAAGAGTGCATGTGGGAGAGGGTGCAATTGTGGGATCAGGCACTAACCACGATAAAGTAAATATTCTTAAGCCCAGCCATCTTTATTCTGGAATAACTCTTGTTGGCAAAGAAGCACGGGTTCCGGCCGGACAGAAAATTGGACGAAATTGTGTGATCGACAGCAATATGACGGAAGAATCATACCAGTCAAAGGTCATTGAAGATGGAGAATCCCTGCTTGCAAAAGATGATACTCTCTAATCGTTATAGCATTGGACGAAAAATATTGCGGTTTATGAAAACTTGAGTATTATTCCGCCTGATTGATTTTTCATCATCAACCCTCGTAGCTCAGGGGATAGAGCACAAGATTCCTAATCTTGGTGTCGCGCGTTCGATTCGCGCCGAGGGTACCAATGCCATAAAGGCTTTACGTCGTGCATTCACGGGGTAAAGCCTTTTTTTGTACCCTCCTTTTTATTACAAGCAGTGGAATCTCCACCCTTGAGTCAAAAGTTATTATCCCGGATGCGGTCTGTTTCAGAAGTACACCCTGAGATTCCGGCACGGGTACGGGGGAAGCAGAAGACTCCCACTAAAAAATCAACCACTCTCAGGTTAGACACCGAGGTGTTGGATTTTTTTAAGGCCCAGGGCAAGGGCTGGCAAACGAAAGTTAATGCTGTTCTTCATAAATATGTTGAGTCACAACGTTCGGTATGATTCTACATCCCCGGCAGGCGGACTTGTTTGTCTCCGCCTGCTTGATTCATATAAAAACAGGTGGAATATTAAGGAAAGTAATCTTTCTTTTGAGCAAGTGATTAGTAATCTCCTTGCCTGTTATTAACAGATCAGCCAATCGATAATTTTGTCGATGTATGTAAGGGTTCTACCGCAATAGTTGTGCAGGTATTCATTATCAAGAATGGTGTTGCCCGGGAAATTATTCAGTGCAATAGTACCGTTAAAGTCAACGAAAGCGATCCTGACAGTCAGTTCATCTGCTGGTCTGCCAAATTCAACTCCTGGAAGCATTGCGACCCCTGTTTCCTGTAAATTCTGGACAGCTGCTGGATGGCGATAGTTGCAGAGGTGGACAAACCCTGCAAGTTTTTGTTCAGGTGGATTCTGGGAGAATTATTGTGGTTTTGCATTCTGTTCCCCTCATGGTGCAAATGTCAGGCTGGGTTTCAATTGCCCTGTGTCAGACAATATACATCGGCCAGTAATTTGCAATAGACCGTAATTCTCAGGGGAACCTGCGTCCTGAAATATATTTATCTGTCTATTGCAAGAGCACGCGCCAGCTGATCAAACCATTTTCTCTCTTCTTCGGTATCAATGGGGATGCATTGCGCTGCAAGGCTATACATGACTTTACTGATCTCAGGGTTATTTATGCCTGCAGTCAGCTCTTCAATGCTTTTTGGATGGTGCATCTCCTCGAGGAGGAATTCTATTTCCTCCTGACTGAGTTCAGCTTTTTCAAACTGTTTCAATATCGCTTCTTTCTCTTTATCATCCAGTACGCCGTCTGCATTGGCAGCTGCAATAATGACCTGAATCATTCTCACTGCAAGTTCACTGTCTTTGAGAGAGTCTGCAGGTAATGGTGGAACCGGAGGCGGTGGTGCCCCTTGATGCTTTCCTGGAAGAGGTGGTGGAGGTGTAGAGCGTGAAACACCAGGACGTGGTGGCGGTGGTGGGGGATTTGAGTCTTGAGTTTGTTTATCCCGCAATATTTCAAAGGCACCAACTCCAAGGCCGATTGCCGTCATCAAGCCACCACCGGAAGCCAGGTTATCGATTATTGAGCTGCTACCGCCCCTGCCGCTGATAGCTTCTTTGACAATTTTTCCTAATAGTTTTTCTACGTTGAACATGAGAGAAGCTCCTTTTAAAAGTACATTTTTTTAGTCGTACACTCCCCCTACTGTTCTGTCAAACTGTTCCTGCACCGGTATAAAAAAAGTTGATCTGTCAAACAGTTATGGTAGAATTATCAGCAAAGGAGAGATGCTGTTTTTTCACTGTGAAATCTGGAGAGAAGGATGAGGAAAGTCGGTGTGGGGTGGTGTTTGGTCATAATTTTTGAATCAAAGAGGTTATTGTAAAGAAACAGGGTAAATTAATGCTAACCGCCAACTCTTTCAATTGGCACAGGAATTTTTCGTCATTTTTAAGTGATCTAAAACTGCTCGTACGTCAAAGCTGAGCTTGCGCATTTTTTGAGTGATATTTTTTA
>CAMZKN010000039.1 GCA_947311315.1 uncultured Desulfobulbaceae bacterium
GATTTTCTTTGTCTTCTTTGGGAATGTTTTTGGTGAGTTGATCGAATGTGCTTTTCATGCTTCCCATCATACAAGGGCAGGGGTTCGAACGCACGCTTTATTTTACCAACACTTTTGGAGAAGTTACTGATAACGGTTTGAAGGGTGTAGAAATTCAACGAAAAATTCGTGCGGATGTATTGATTTGCGATCTTATAATGCCTGTGCAAGAGGGCATTGAAACAATTACTCAGTTTCGCGAAGAATTCCCTGATACAGCAATTATCGCAATATCTGGTGGTGGCAAGATCGGATCTGAATCTTATCTCTCTGTTGCTGAACACCTTGGTGCATGGAAAGTGTTTAATAAACCTGTTGATATGATTGTCTCTAGTAAGAAATATTTAACTCTGAATATCACGTGAAAGGCATGACTCTTAGTGTACTGGTAGTTGATAATAATCCTGTTTTGCTCAAGGCGATTACAGCAATACTTGCGCAGGAAGGTTGCAGCATAAAAGCAGCTGAAAATGGGTTGCAGGCGCTTGAGCTTCTCCAGGATTATTCTCCTGATATTGTGTTCACCGATCTTATTATGCCACAGGTCAGCGGAGAGCAGCTCTGCCGAATCCTGAGGAATACAAAAAAACATGAATCGGTTTTTATTGTTGTTTTATCTGCGATTATCCTTGAAGATCGAGAGAGAATATTAAAAGAAATACAGTGTGACGAATGTATTGCAAAGGGAAATATTCAGGAAATTCGTGAACATATACGGGAAGTTCTTAAATCGTTTGCTCTTAAAAACAATGCTAACGGTTCCCGAACACAGAAGAAAGCAAAAATCCCGGAAGGATTACAACCATCCGGAGTAGCCTCTGAATTGTTGTCAGATATGAATCATTTGACAAGAATTATGGATAACCTTGAAGAAGGTGTCGTTGAATTGAATGGACGCGGTAAAATTATCAGCGCCAATAGAGCAGCTCTTGAGATCCTTTCATTAAAAGAAGAACATGTTATAGGTACACCGCTAGCTGAGATCATCGATTGGCTGGTATTTTATGAGCCGATCAAACAGTGGGTTAAAAAGCAGGTTGTACAAAAAGGCATGCAGGCTTTTGAAATTTTAGAGGATAATCCTTTACTTATCCACGACAAGGTTGTCACGTCATTTTTTCTTCCTGTTGCTGAGAAAAAATCGGTCTTTGGTTTATGTATTCTTCGCGATATTTCACGACAGTACAAGGCAGAAAAACATAACAGAAAAATCGATGGTGCTCTACGACTTGTTAAAAAAATGGATGCGATGAGTTGTATGGCAGGTGGGGTAGCTCATGATTTTAATAACCTCCTTACAGTTATTTGCGGGAATCTCGACATTGTTATGCTGCGCAGTGAGAAAGAAGATTGTGAAGATCGAAAAAAGTTGGTTGAACAGGCAAGGACAGCCGCATTAACAGCAGTGGATCTCACTAGGCAAATTTCATGTTTTTCCAATTTTGGTATAACCAGTCGAGAAAAAATTAATGCTGAACAGCTTATCAGAGAAGCTGTTGCACTCTATTTTGAAAACAAAAAACACAAATACATAATTTCATCAAGCGTAGGTGATTATGAAGTCTCTGTGGATAAAGCTGAAATTGAACAGGTAATTTCAAATATCCTGCAAAACAGCCTGGAAGCCTCAGACAATGATCCCATTAAAGTAACCATAGCGAGTACTGTTTTCACTAACCCTCAATTGATGTATGGGCAATATGTTCCCATTGGAGAATATGTCCAGATAGACATAGAAGACACAGGAAACGGTATTGACTCTGAAGAGCTTTTGAAAATATTTGATCCTTACTATTCGACAAAAGAGAGAAGCTCTCTGAAGGGAATGGGGCTCGGCTTAACTATTGTATATTCCACCATCCGAAATCATGGTGGGTATGTTGTCGTTCATTCCAGGGAAAATATTGGAACAACAGTCTCTCTCTATCTGCCTGTTTATCAAAATAGCGAAACGATATTTAAAGAAGACCCTGAGGCAAAGCATAAAAAACGGTCAATACTTTTGATTGAATCTGACCAGCAGATGGTGGAAATAGGCCGGATCATGTTAGGTTACCTTGGGTTTTCTGTTGAGACTGCAAAAAACAGGGCACAGGCTGTTAAGAAGATGGAGCAGTTTTATAGTGACCAGCAGTTAGCAAAGCCTCTTGTACTGCTCGACATCTCATCATCAAATGGTGAATCAGGGGTTGAGACACGAAGGATCCTGCATGCCATTGATCCGGATTTGAAGATTATAGCCATGAGTGGAACCATTTTAGATCCCATTATGGAAAATTGTATTGAATATGGTTTCGTCAACGCTTTGCCAAAACCGTATTCAATGGATAGTTTGAAACATATTCTGAGCGGCGCGCTATTTGATTGAACAGATAGGCGTGGCGCGGGAAAATTACTATCTTCTTGGCCACTTCCACTTATTCATGAGAAGAATACCAACTACAAACAATAGTATTCCCGGCAGAGCAAAGCCTTGCTGCAGAAGGATAAGTGCAGATAAGCATAAGAGTACTCCAATAGTCACCTTATTCATTACGTTGTCAACACTTTGTCAGGGTTGCCCTCCAGAGTTGATTGAGCTTTTTGGCAGAAACTGATTCACGGGTTTTAATTTCCGGTGAAAAAAGAGAAATTCTGAATTCATTTACCAAAAAACGATATTTTACAGCGGACGTATGAAATTCTTCATCACCATCTTCTTCTTTTGTTTTCAAGATATTTAAATTTTCAAGATGTTGAGATAATTGTTCTTCCTTTGTTTGATCCTTTGCGGGATTAACAGAAAATCTTTCAAGACGGATATGAAGGCTCCTCAATTGTCTGTGGATATCTTTGAGTAAAATCTCTTGTGGTTGAAAGAAAAAATCGGTGGGGAAAATTTCAGTCAGCAGTGCAAAAAAGAAATCTTTTTTATCAGGAAGGTACGAATTTTTCTTTTGTCCAGAAGAAAAGGTTTTTTGAATTGCTTCCTGGACTGTTCTTCTCATTCGCAGAATAGCCATTAAATCATCACAAACTCTTTTCCCACCAGCAAACAATCCCTGTCGTTTTACCTCGTTGATTGTTTCATTAAATTGTTCTTTACTGACAATAGTACCGTTTAACGGCCCAAAAAGAGCGAGTAAAATATAGTGTATGAGGGCATCTGTAACTTCCTTTCGTTTCCGGCCCATTTCAAGCAGCCATAAAGAGGAAGGCCCTGATAAAGCTGTTGTGCACAGTTTTTTCAACGCCTTGTACTGATCTGCACATTGCAAGCGATAAAGATACAGCATGCCACTGATATTTTGTTTTTTCGAAATATTTTGATTTGTCTCAAAAGTAAGACAGACACAGGCACGATCTTGCTTTATAACAAGTGTAGGGTAAAAAAAACCGGCTATTTCCTTTTGCCTTGTATAAGAAGGTATGGCTTTTGGAAGATTTTCAAAGTCCCAGGTTGTATATTCTGTTTTATCCCATTTGGATAACATTTTTTTATCCAAATGAAGCACATCGGTCTTCTCCTCGCTCTTTTGGTTATTGCTCAGTACATTCTGCATCTCTTTTAGATTTCGACCACTGCATAATTCTTTACCGACTGGATCAAAGAAAAGAAATCGGGGCTGTAGATGTAATGGGAGTTTTTTTGACCATTCATCTCGTTGTATAACCATTCGAAACTGTTTGAGAATTGATGACTCTATGGCCCTATAAAATGAACCGGATCCAATATCAATATCATCGAGTATTTTATCGACGCTATCGCGAACGGGTATAAGTCTTTTACGCAAAGTTTTCGGTAGAGATTTGAGGAGAAAGGTGAGCTTTTCCTGAAGAAGGCCAGGCACAAGCCAATCAAAAGTCGCAGGTGATAATGATTGAGCATAGTCGACGGGAAGTCGGAAGGTGACGCCATCTTTTTCGTTGCCAGGTTCAAAATGATAGTCAAGTCGAACCTGAAAACCACCAATATTGACGTAGGGAGGATAATCTGATAGTTCAGTAATTTCAGGTTTTCGCCTGATCACATCATCATCAACCATCTCCAGTGTGACTTTCTGCTTTTTCAGAAATCTATTCAGAGTACGTTGGTCATATACATGTTGAGGAATTTTTCCAGCATAAAATTCATGGAGTGTAAGGTCGTCTACCAGGATATTTCTCACACGTAATTTTTCTTCAGCAGCTTGCCATTTTTGCAAAAGAGCGAGATTATGGGTAAGAAAAGGGTACACTCCTTTTAAATCGCCACCAACAAGCGCCGACTGGATAAAAATATCTCTTGCTTCGTTTCTGTTCTTTACATCTCTTTTACCAAAGTCAACCCTCCTGCCTGTTGAGAGTATAAGACCAAAAAGAGAGACAGTCTCATCAGCTACAACCCGGCCTGTTTTTTTTTGCCAGCGGGGGTTTGTCCACGAATATTTACATAAAGCAGAACCCGCACTTTCAATCCATTCCGGTTCAATGGTTGCAACTGTTAATGCGTAGAGATTATTTGTTTCGATAAATGAAGCGGCAAGAAGCCACTGACCGCTTTTTAAAAACTGATGAGAACTAGGGAAAACCATGAGTTCTTTGTTATGTGCACCCTGATACCTGTGGGCCTGTTTTTTTCTTGCAATATTTCTTAGAAATCCGGCAAGTAGTGCCCTGTGGATCTGCTCGTAAGATGCATCGGAGATATTGTCGGTAAAACCTTCCCTTGCCGAGAGAATTCGCTCAAGCTGATCATGAAGATCAAACCACTCACGCATTCTCTGGAAAGAAAGAAAATTTGCTTTACAGTATTTTTTTAATCTGGACCACGATCGTACTTTGTTTTGCACCGAATGAAATTGATTCCAGATGTTGATAAAGACCATAAAATCTGAGTGGGGATGGGCAAATTCTTTATGGATTGCATCCGCTTCCTTTTCTCTGTCTACCGGACGGATTCGTGGATCCTGAATGGCAAGAACCGAAGCAATAATTTTAACTTCCCGCAAACAATTGTTGGTTTTCGCTTCTATTAAGACCCTTGATATGCAGGGATCAATTGGAAGTCCGGCCATGATCCTGCCATGTTGTGTAAGTCGCATATTGCTGGAGATGGCACCTAACTCAAAAAGTAGTCGATACCCTTCGCGAATTGCGTTTTTATAGGGTGGCTCAAGAAAAGGGAAGGTGGCGGGATCACCAAGGTTAAGTGCTATCATCTGTAAGATGACTTCTGCAAGGTTGGATCGTTTGATCTCAGGAAGAGTATACTGATCTCTTTGCTCATAATCGTCCTCGCTGAAAAGACGAATGCAATCCCCTGGGCCCAGCCGCCCAGCTCGACCTTTTCTCTGGTCGCAACTTGATTTCGAAATTTTACATATGGGCAGGCTCGTTGTTTTTGCTCTGACGTTGTAATGTGATATTCTGGCTAGTCCGCTATCAATTACATAACGAATCCCGGGAACCGTTATCGATGTTTCGGCAACATTTGTGGCAACAACTATTTTGGTTTTTTTAAATTTTTGAAAAATTCTCTTTTGGTCGGCAGCCGGTAGTCTGCCGTACATCGGGAGTATTATAGCCTGCAAATTTCTTTGTTCGAGAAGTCGACAACATTCTCTGATATCACGTTCTGTCGGTAAAAAAATGAGAATATCGCCATGAACAGGGCTTGTATGGAGGTCTGAAACAGTTTGTACACAGTGGTTGATTGCGCCATCTTTCTCATCACTTTCCTCTGTGCTTATCGGCTTGTAATGAACGTTTATTGGAAAGGTTCTGCCGGCAACCCGGATAATGGGCGCATTGTTAAAATGAGTTGAAAATGCATCAGCGTCGATGGTTGCGGATGTAATGATGATTTTAAGATCCAGCCGTTTAGCAATAAGCTGTTTGATGAAACCAAGCAAAAAATCAATATTGAGGCTTCTTTCATGGGCCTCATCAATTATAAGAATAGAATACTTTGAGAGAAGACGATCATTCCTCGTCTCGGCAAGGAGAACTCCATCCGTCATAAATTTGATCTGTGTTGATCTGTTTGTGTGATCGTGGAATCGAATTTTGTATCCGACACCATGGCCGAGTTCTCCAAGTTCTTCAGAGACTCGGGCAGCAACTGTTGACGTAGCGATTCTTCTGGGTTGAGTGCATCCTATGAGAAGTTTATTGTCTGGAAAAGCTTCAAGACACATCTTAGGTATCTGTGTAGTTTTTCCGGAGCCGGTTTCTCCTTCAATTATTGTAACCTGATGTTGTTGCAGTGTTTCGATAATGGATTGTTTGTGTTCTATTATCGGTAATTCGTCCGGATAAAAAATATTCATGAAAAAAATGGCTGTTGCCCTGAAAGTGTGTTAATTGTCCAACGAAGTTTTTTTAACTGTTGAAACTATTGTCTGTGCTTTTTCTTTCCAGATATGTACCATACCGTGTTATTTTGTGTTAGTCCAAACCCCATGACCAGGTACAAAAGACTGAAAAGTACCCTTGTAGAGCAAGATTTAAACCATTGAGGATTGTCATGAAAGTCCGTAAAGCTGTTATACCTGTTGCAGGTTTAGGAACGCGTTTTTTACCTGCAACAAAAGCTATCCCTAAGGAGATGCTAACCATAGTTGATAGACCTACCATACAGTATATTGTTGAAGAAGTTGTTGCTTCTGGAATTGATCAGATTATTTTCATTACCAGTGAAGGAAAATCTGCAATAGAAAATCATTTTGACTATAATTTTCACCTTGACTCTGTACTTCGTGAAAAAAAGAAAATTGCGCTTGGAGAAGAGCTCAACAATATTTCCAACCTGATTGATATTGTTTCTGTACGGCAGAAAAAACCCCTGGGTCTTGGTCATGCCATATGGACTGCCAGACATGTTATTGGTAATGAACCGTTCATGGTTTTGCTTGGCGATGATCTTGTTATTAGTAAAACACCCTGTGCAAAACAATTACTTAATCTTTTTGATGATGTAGGAGAATCGATCGTTGCCATTCAGAGAGTTCCATCTGATGAAACGTTTCAGTATGGTATCGTAGAAGGTGAAGAAAACGGTAGGGAAAACACCTATAAGGTTACACGTATGGTTGAAAAACCTGCCCCGGGTACAACTGATTCCGACATGGCAATAATTGGCAGGTATATTCTTAAACCTGAAATTTTTGATATTCTTGACAAAACAACCCCTGGACACGGTGGTGAAATTCAACTCACGGATGCGCTGCTGGCCCTGACTAAAAAAAGAGCAATGTACGCCCTGGAATTCGATGGAACAAGATATGATGCGGGAGACAAAATGGGGTATCTCAAAGCCATTCTCGCATATGGTTTGAGCCACGCTGAAATTGGTGATTCTTTTAAAAAATACATTAAAGAGATCGCCACTACTTTATGATGCATCTGGAGGTAGCCATAGCGGCACCGCTTGAGCATACCCTGACGTATGGTTTCCCTTCTAGTGAGAATATCTCCAATTGCAATGACAATGCGGTCAGCTATGTCGGCAGAAGGGTTTTTGTCCCTCTGGGTCAAAGAAAGGTAACCGGATATGTTGTTGCAGTAATACCTGCTGAACAGACAACCTTTACAGTACGAAAAATCATCGAATTCCTCGATGATTTCCCGCTTTTTCACGACGATTTCGAGCCTTTTTTTCGATGGGTTGCCAACTATTACCATTACCCATTGGGACTTGTTATTCAATCCGCCCTGCCTGCAGGGCTAACGCGAACAAGCGTTAAAAAGTTAGTGTTGAAAACGGTTTTTGCTGATTGTGCGCCTGTTTTTGGTGACAAAATACCTTTATGGGGTGAACAGCTCAGGGACCGCGGAGAAGTAGGAGCGGAACTGACTAAAAAAATCCAAAGAGATAAAAACAGCAGGAAGTTGGTCAACAGATTGTTAAAAGATAAGTATGTGGCACTGCATACTATAATTAAAAAAGATATCCTTCGTGAAAAAACAGAAACGTGCTGTTCGCTGGTGCCAGACAGGATTATAGCACCAGATAGCGACACAATCGGCAAGCCGGAAATAATAAAATATCAGGAACGCATCAGAGAGAATACCAATGAAAGCCTGCTTCTTTCGGAGGCCAAAACACTCTTTTTCCTGCATAGTCTCTGTAAAACAAACAACCAGAACAGTATCCCTATAAAAGAATTGCGTAAGTCCTATTCCGGAGCGACCAAAGCATTGCTTAGTCTTGAGAACAGAGGGATGGTAACCCGATCAAAAAAAAGGGTCTATAGGACTCCCTTTGGAGAGCAGTTACGCTATTACCCCAGGCCTGATGAGCTTACAGATGAACAACAAAGTGTTCTGGAGAGTATTTTTCCGGCAATAGAGGAAAATGTATTTAAACCCTTTCTTTTACATGGCGTTACAGGCTGTGGCAAAACAGAAGTGTATCTACGTGCTGCAGAAAAAACACTTGAACTGGGCCGGGATGTATTGATTCTTGTGCCTGAAATAGCACTAGCAACTCAACTGGAAGCGCATCTTGTCTCCCGTTTTGGAGATATGGTTGTTCTGCAGCATTCAGGGCTTTCATCTGCTGAACGGTTTGATCAATTTCATCTTGCCTTGTCCGGTAAAGCAAAAATTGTTATAGGCGCAAGGTCAGCATTGTTTGCGCCACTTAAAGATCCTGGCCTGATTGTTGTTGATGAGGAACACGATGCAGGTTTTAAGCAGGACGAAAAATTTCGCTACCATGGCCGGGATATGGCAGTTCTTCGAGCAAGACACCATGGATGTGTGGTGATTCTTGGATCGGCCACCCCCTCTGTTACCAGTTATGCCAATGGTCAGTCCGAAAAATATACCCTGCTTACCATGAAAAGCAGGGTCGGCAAACGATCATTACCCAACGTGACCCTGGTTGACCTTAACACCAACGAGGCAAAGGCTGATAAAAGAATCATAAAAGTACCTCTTTATAAACAGCTGAAAAACAATCTGAAGAAACAGAAACAGTCTATCCTGCTTCTGAATAGGCGTGGTTTTTCATCTGTTGTCCTCTGTCGTGACTGTGGGACGCCGGTGCAGTGTACACATTGTCATGTGTCGCTTACCCTGCATAAAGGAAAAAAACAGCTAGTCTGTCATTATTGCGGGTTTACAGTTACAGATAAAACAACATGTGTTGAGTGCAGATCAACTGACCTTGTTCCAGCCGGATTTGGCACTGAACGCGTTGAAGAAGAAGTTGTTGAACGGTTTCCTGAGGCAAGGGTGAGACGAATCGACTCGGACACAGCATCCGACCGCAAGAAATTCCTAGCGGTTCTTGCGGATATGCATGATCACAAAATTGATATTTTAATTGGCACCCAGATGATTGCCAAAGGGCATCATTTCCCGGATGTCACTCTTGTTGGCGTGGTATGGGCCGATGGTGGCATGAGTATGCCAGATTTTAGAGCCGCAGAACGTACCTTCCAGCTGATTACCCAGGTTATCGGCAGAGCCGGCAGAGGAGACACTGCCGGTGATGTAATTATTCAAACTATGCGGCCTGATCATTATGCCATTGTCTACTCACGTAATCATCAATATACACAACTTTTTGAACATGAAATGCGTCTCAGAAAACGGCCTGCTTTTCCTCCCTATGTTCGCTTAACAGCTCTGCGCATTCAGGGAAAGGTTGAAGAGGAGGTGCGCAAAGCAACCCTTTCTCTTGCACTTTTTTGCAGGCAATATGTGGCAAAAAAAGGATTTGCAGTTGAGGTTCTTGGCCCTGCTCCATCACCACTCGATAAGATTAAAGACAGATATAGATGGCAGATACTCTTAAAAGGAGAAAGCACGAACGAGCTTCATGGAATGTGTGCAATGGTAAAAGTGCAACGCAAAGTACTACTAAAAAATAAATGTGATCTGGCAATCGATGTTGATCCTGAAAATATGATGTAAGTGAAAATCATTCATATGTCAGTCGTAAACAAATATTGGAGAGATTCAAGGTTGGTGTCGATTTCCATTTCAAGAATCTGAGCAAGGCTGTCAAGGGTGATAATTGCATTTTTATCGGCATCGAATTGGGCAATATCTCTTATTCTCTCAAGCATTCCCTTATTGACCTGTTTAACGAGGGCATATTGGTTCCTGATGTCCTTTAATTCAAAACCACTGTTCTTTCCTTCTGATCGTCGATAGTACTGTCTGAGCATATATGTGGTGAATACTCTGAAAATTGTTTCATCCACAGTAGAGAAGGGGAGGTGAAACCGGGCTAGAGGTCTGAAAAAATCCATAATGGGACAGCCACTGGTCGCCATTAACAACCCAAGAATAGAGGAGAGACCATCTTGCACCGTTGTGTCTTTCGTCACTGTTCGATCCTCGGAGACACAGGAGACCACGCAGGATTTATGGGAGACTGTGTCTTGAAAGGTTGTAACAAGTGAAGAAATAGCCAAAGCAGCCGGGCAAAAAGTGTGAACCGGTGCAGAAAGCGAGCATGGGGAACATTGATGATGGTTAAGTCTGGTCCATTGGGGGGGAGATACGGGACAGGTATTAAGGGATAGTGAAAATGTATCCAATGCAATTTTGAATGATTTTTGCCGTCCCTTTGGGAAAACAAAAATATATTCATAGGTGGTTTCATCGTCCTTCATATTTTATCCGGTAACTGATTTTCAGCGCTCCACATAAATGCAATGTTGCAACGTGGTCTAAAAAGAGAACCATTTTTTCTTTTCGGTGTAGGCGACTACTTTATTTCTGCCACTTTCTTTTGCTGCATAAAGTGCTTTGTCCGCTCTTGCTAT
This sequence comes from uncultured Desulfobulbaceae bacterium, assembly GCA_947311315.1. Taxonomy (GTDB): domain Bacteria; phylum Desulfobacterota; class Desulfobulbia; order Desulfobulbales; family Desulfocapsaceae; genus Desulforhopalus_A. Next base: position 10,785 of record CAMZKN010000039.1, read on the forward strand.
GAAGCTGCTTTTGGAAAAATTATCTTCTGTTACCGGCTGGGCACTGATTTCGCCAAAACTTGCAGTGACGTGGTATTTTTTACGGCCATCTGAAAAGGTGGTGTCATCAATTGCTGCACGGAGTTTTTCCGCAACTGTCAGCGCTTCTCCTTCTGTGGTTTCCGGTAAAATAACAACAAACTCCTCTCCTCCATATCTGGCAACTGTATCGTATTCTCGAATATTGTCTTTGATAATTGCAGAGAATTCTTTCAAAATAAAATCACCCGTCTGATGTCCGTAGGCGTCGTTAAAATTTTTGAAATGATCTATGTCGATTAAAAGAAGAGACAGAGTCGTCTCATGCCTGTTTGCCCTGCTTATTTCTTGATCGAGTACGTTCTGAAAATACCTGTGGTTATATATCTCTGTTAGACCATCGATATTGGCAAGATTATCAAGGATTGTGTTTTTTTCTTCCAGCTCTCTCGTTATATTTTCCAGATGAATCTTGGCTTGGATAAGCTGTTTATTCATTTGATCATAATCAAGATTCAACAGACTCAAACGAATATTTGCCTCCTGAAGTATTTCCTGCACTGATTTATCGCTTTTAATTTTTAAATTAAAATACTTCCCAGCTTCTTTTATTCGTATATGAACCTGTTCGAGTATTACTTCTATCTCTTCATTCGTAAGCCCAAGCAGTTGTCTAGCTTCTTTTCGAAACTGCTTATGATAATCTTCGGGTTTTTTTGAAAATAAAATATTGATAAGCAGGTCTGAAAGGTATACCGCACATACTATGGAGTGTATTTTTTTATCATTTCCTTTGTAACTGGTCGGGTCATGGTGATGAAGAATAGGAAGGAGAAGAACTTCAGGGAACCCCCAGTTTTTAGCTACCTCGGTGCCAACAAAGGTATGATCCGCACCAAAAGCTGCATCTTCTGCGCCCATGGTATCAAACTGATCATCCTCAATAGATTGCAGGACATTGTCATATTTTTCAGGAAATGTTTTGGCAAGTATGAGTTCCCCAAGATTCTGGAGAAGTCCGGAAATAAAAATTTCTTCTGTGTCAGCACCTTCTACTCTTTCGAGAATAAGTTTAGAAGCAACAGCTTGTGCAAGAGATTTTTGCCAAAAATGTGCAAATTGAAAGCGACTTGGAGCCTTACTACCCTTAATTGACAAAAAAGAAAAGGACAGCACAAGGCTTCTCACTGCATTCATTCCAAGAAGACTGACTGCCTGTTTGATGGAACCAATCTGTTGCGGGAAACTATAGAAAGCAGAATTAGATACTTTGAGTATTTTTGCTGAAAGAGAGATATCCTGAGAGACAAGTTTGGCAATATCTGAAAGTGTCGCGTCTTCGCGGGACGTGAGGGTAATGAGTTCGGACGCTACCGTTGGTAGAGTTGGTAGCTCGTCTGAACTGAGCACTTTGTCAAGTAACTGTTCTTTATTCATAATAAGTTTACCAGATGATTCGTTATGGGAAGGGGTAAAGTTTTTTCATTATATCTTTTATGTCAGGATATAATCAAGTGTATACGCTGGTATTCCAGGGTAAATTAATGCTAACCGCCAACTCTTTCAATTGGCACAGGAATTTTTCGTCATTTTTAAGTGATCTAAAACTGCTCGTACGTCAAAGCTGAGCTTGCGCATTTTTTGAGTGATATTTTTTAC
>CAMZKN010000040.1 GCA_947311315.1 uncultured Desulfobulbaceae bacterium
AGTTGTCTCATTTTTGTTGGTAAGCGTTTTCTCGCGACTGGTACTTGTTTGTGAGATTTTTAACTGATTCTCAGGTAGCGGAGAGTAAGAATCTACAAAGCACGAACAAATCCGTGCGAGCACAACTTTTAAAAGCTTCAATTGCTGCTCCACCCGTATCCCCTGACGTAGCTACCACAATCGTAGCTCGTTCATTTCTTTTCTCTAGAATATGGTTTATCAAACATATTTTTGAAAACACTGTCTTCAATAGTCCCGCCTGTAAAAGGTGCCATTATTTCGTAAGCAACATCGCAATAGGGCATGCAGGCAAAGGATCTGATTTGATCCGGGCTTACCTGTGGCCATGTCTTTGGCACATACAAGCCGCCATCAGTGGCCAGGCCGGTAATAACAACATCTTCAAAGTTGAGTTCGGGTGCATTTCCCCGAGTGCTGATATATTTCATTTTTCAAATAATTCCTTAAATTGACAAAGATTGCTGTCAAGTCCAGTCCATTAAGACCTTTCCGGAACTCCCTGCCCGCATGATTTCAAATCCTGTCTCAAATTCGTCAATAGAAATTCGATGCGTAATGAGTGGTGAGAGATCAAGGCCGCCTTGGACAAAAGCTATCATTTTGTACTAGGTTTCAAACATCTCGCGTCCGTAAATACCCTTGAGGTTGAGCATCTTAAAGATTACTTTGTTTCAGTCAATCCCAGATATGCACGTCAGTAACACAGATGGCAGATTTTTTTACCCGAATCAGTACATCATTGGCACCTGCTACAGGGATCGGGACATGTTTCATCCACAGTCCAGGCTCTGCCTTTACCTTGACCAGTGCTTTCATCATATTACTCATGAGATTTTCTTTGGGATAATTTTTAATTCCCGGCCGACCTGTGCAAAAGCCTCAATTGCACGGTCAATATCAAGTTCGCTGTGAACTGCTGACATCTGAGTCCTTATGCGTGCCTGCCCCTTTGGTACGACCGGAAAGGCAAAGCCTGTCACGTAGACACCTTTATTCAGCATTCGTGTTGTCATCTCCTGGGCAATGGTTGCATCACCCAGCATAACAGGAATGATCGGGTGGTGGTTACCTCTCAGGGTAAAACCCAGTTTTTCCATCTGTTGGCGAAAGTATATGGCATTGGCTTTCAGTTTATCTCGAAGGGTGTCACCATTTTCAATCAGGTCGAACACCTTCAGCGAAGTTGCTGAAATTACAGGAGCCAGGGTATTGGAAAACAGATAGGGCCGCGAACGCTGACGTAACCAGTCAACGATTTCTTTGCGACCAGAGGTATAACCATCTGATGCTCCCCCAAGGGCCTTTCCAAGCGTACCGGTGATAATATCCCCCCCCCGGCCTTCCACCTTGCAATATTCTGGTGTGCCGCGACAGTGTTCACCTACAAATCCGACAGCATGGCTGTCATCGTTTCTCCATGGTTTCTATATTAATTCTTCAACAAAACTCATAACGCCGTCTTTCAGAAGAATTCTAATCAAATGAATCTGCATCTCGGATGTTCCCCAATTTTCCAAAAATAGAAAATTATTATCATCACCCACCCGGTTGCTTGATGATAGTGAACCAATCAGGTACTGGGTGAAAGAACTATCAAAATAGAGGTCTGTACTTTTTCTTAAGTCCATTAGATGGGTGTGACCGCAGAATACAGCCTCTATCTCGTGTTCCCTGACAAAAGCAGTCAATAATAATGGATTCAGCAGCGGAGTCACATCCCCGGTTAGAATCGAGTGGTGAATCAACATCATGGATTTATCATATTTAATCAGATTAATTTCTCTGGAGATATTCTTTAAAATTTCCTCCTCCACAAAACCTTCGTCCTCATAAAGAATATTGGAATCTATACAGATAACCAGAACAGTCGTGCCATTTATAGTGACCACCTTAATATAATTAAGATCAGTAAAATAATTATCTACTTTTGTAATATCCCGTTGCAGATAGAGGTTTTTCTTGGTCGTAAGTTCTGGCCTTAATGGTAAAATAATCTCGTTATGATCGATGTATTTTGTGAAATATTCATGTGAGCGCATATTTCTTTTATCATGATTTCCTATAATAGAGATAACGTTTTCACAGGTGATATTCTTTAAAAACCGGGCTGCTTCCTGATATTCGCTTTCCAGTCCATCAGAGGTACTGTCGCCTGTATTAATGACCAGATCGACAGGATATGAGTTGATTTTCTTGAGCAACACCCTGTTGTCACCATCCCAGTGGCGTGTGCCATAATGCAAATCGGATATATGTAAAATATTCACTCCAGTTTTCCCCATTGATTAATCATTTGATTAAGTAATTTTTTTAATCATCTCAAAAGTTACTCTTACGAGTTTGTCAGACATGATTTCTGTTCTCAGTTTGTGGTATCGATAATACCTTTTTAAAAATCAATGTTTGTCACCGTACAAAACTTCACTTGACATATCAACCATAAAGTGCATTAATGTACGCATTAAAATGTGCATTAGCGCGTTTTGTGACAAACTCTTACGATGGGCCAAGAGGAATAATGAAAAAAGAAAATCTTGAGGAATTTGCATACGACTCAATAGTTGCATTAATCCTTGCAAACCACTACAGGCCTGGTGATTTTCTTCTCGAATCTGAGATAACGGAGCGTTTAAATTTGAAATCCCGAACTCCGGTGCATTATGCGCTGGGGCAACTTGTAGCCAGAGGGTTTCTCGATAAAAAGAGTAAAAAAGGATGTTTTATTCCCCCGTTGACTCCTGAAGATGCGGAGCATGTTTTTTTTACTCGGGAAAATATAGAGTTTCAGACCGCAGCATCAGCCGCTCTGCATGCCTCGGATGAAGAAATTGATGAACTTCAGATGATAATTCAACAAGAGACCCAGACTGGAGAATCGGGGGATGTCATCGGCTATTCGGCGATTAATGAAACTTTTCATAATTTCATAGCAGATATAGGTAAAAATAAATATTTGCAGCAATTTTGCCAGTATGTTTTCTGGCGGTCAAATTGCTATATTTTCTTTAGCTATTATCGATTTAAAGTGAGTGCGACAGAGAGGGAGTTCAAAGTTTCTCCAGCCCAGCATTGGAAAATCAGAGAAGCAATAGCAAAAAGAGATGCTGATGAGGCCGGGAAACTTATGAAACAACATGTTCGTCGAACTTTTGAAGGAATTTTTAACAAAATATAAACAGAATCAAAATAGGAGGCGGTTAAAATCCTACCGTTAGGTTTTAAAACCGAGAAGACAGTTATCGAGAAAATCGCTCAGTGATCACTCACTTGGAAAGTGATTACTTATCATCAGATCAAAACGTTTACATGGAGGAAAACGCTTAATGAAACTTTCAACATTACTCACATCAATTGTAGTATCTGCTGTAATGGCAGCTCCAGTCGCCGCTTCAATGGGCAAAACACTGGATACTGTCAAAAAACGTGGTCAATTACGGTGTCAGGTTGGTACACCTTCAGGTGGTTTCTATAATCTTGATGCCGATGGCAATTGGTATGGTCTTGATGTGGCAGTATGTCAGGCCGTTGCCGCGGCTATTTTTGGAGATAAAAATAAAATTGAATTTCAGTCTGTCAGCAGTCAGCAACGCTTTACCGCTTTGGCCCAGGGTAAATTAATGCTAACCGCCAACTCTTTCAATTGGCACAGGAATTTTTCGTCATTTTTAAGTGATCTAAAACTGCTCGTACGTCAAAGCTGAGCTTGCGCATTTTTTGAGTGAT
>CAMZKN010000041.1 GCA_947311315.1 uncultured Desulfobulbaceae bacterium
GTACTGCATGGGCAACTGTGTGGGAGAGTAGGTCATCGCCGCGTTCTTTAACAAAAAGCCCCAATCAGCTTCGCTGATTGGGGCTTTTTGTTGTTTAGGGATCTTAAAAATAAAATTATTCCCCTATTTCTTTTCATGTGTAGGAAGAATGTAAGAACACCTCTGTAGGATTATTTGATGGTACATACAAAACACAAACTATTAACGCAAATAATTTTACACTATGACCCCCGAACAGAAAAAAGATCTCCTTATTGAGTGGAGCATATATGATGAACATCAACAAAAAACTATTGAACTTGAATACAACGAAAGATATGGTGACAAAAATGATGAAATGCACTGGCTCAATTTTCTAAAGATTAAACTTGAAATAGAGCCATATTGGAAAAAATCGGGTCTTAAATAATTTTCCCAAATTGTATTCCTCTGCTATTGCCTCTCAGAATTTCCACAAATAAGAAAGCCACATAGTCCTTAAAACCATGCTATACAATATCAGCTATCTATAAAATTCCTGCGCTGAGAGAAAACAAACATTGCCACATCACGTTTGAATGTTTACTAATAACAACCATCAGAAAAACACAGTTTAAAAGGAGCACGTATGCAAAAAATCTGCACTCTGTTCATACTTATCATCACAATTATTTTTTTATCTGGAGAATCGGGAATGGCAAACACAAAGTTAAAAGATGGACTCTACGCCAAATTTGACACCACCAAGGGAGATATCACCTGCTCTCTTGAATTTGAAAAAACTCCTCTAACTGTAGCCAACTTCGTCGGTCTTGCAGAAGGCACCAAGGATTTAGGTGGCGGTGCCAAAGCAAAAGGAGATAGATTTTATGATGGCTTGAAGTTTCATCGTGTCATTCCTGGATTTATGATTCAGGGTGGATGTCCTTTAGGTACTGGCACAGGTGGCCCTGGATACACTTTCCCTGATGAATTTGATCCCAGTCTCACCCACTCCGGACCAGGAATTCTCTCCATGGCAAACTCCGGTCCTGGAACAAATGGCAGTCAGTTCTTTATTACTCATGTCGCCACTCCTCATCTGGACGGCAAACATACTGTCTTTGGGCATGTAGTTTCAGGCCAGGACGTCGTCGACAAAATTGAAGGAAACGACACCATTAATTCGGTTGAAATTATCCGTGTTGGTGATGCAGCTAAAGCCTTTCAAAGTGACCAGAAAGCATTCGATTCTCTATTGAAAAATTTCGAAGCATCGCAGCAGGACAAGGAACTTGAGATCCTAGAAAAAAGACAACAACTCATTGAAGAACAATGGCCCGATGCCGTCACAACACCTTCCGGTCTAAAATATGTTGTGGTTGAAGAAGGCAGTGGCGATTCACCTAAAAAAGGTGATGTAGTCACCGTTCACTACAATGGAAAACTACTGGACGGGAAAAAATTTGACAGCTCTTATGACCGCGGCCAACCCATTGACTTCCCTGTTGGTAAGGGTCAGGTCATAAAAGGATGGGATGAGGCTCTCCTTACTATGAAAAAAGGTGAAAAGCGTGTGTTAATTATTCCTGCCGACCTTGGCTACGGCCCCTCAGGAAGAGGCCCGATTCCGCCAAATGCCATTATGGTGTTTGATGTAGAATTGCTGAACTTTCAATAGCACTCCACTTGATATCAGCAAGCACTTCTTAACCATCGAAGTGCTTGCTGATAAATCCAACTACCCTCCAATCATAGCCTCTAAACCAAAACCTGCAAACGTCCTAACCACTTTAGCCAAATCATCGTCACCTGGCTCGGCCATAATGCCAGCATCAAACACCTCTCCCAGCTTCTGATATTTACCTGCAGCAATATTGTGATACGGTAGAATATTTATACGTTTTTTTCTTCCAGCCAATCCAGCCACAAAGAGAGCTGTCTGTTCTATGTTTTCCAGATCATCATTCACATTATTGATGAGGGGCAGGCGAATATTTATACTTGCACCAATTTCAGACAAAACTCTCAGATTATGCAAAATCTTCTCATTACCTATGGACGTCCACCGTTTGTGCCGTTCACTGTCCATCACTTTCACATCATATAAAAAATGATCTGTATGCTTTGCAACTTCCAATAACCTCTTTGTTGGTGCAAACCCTGTTGTATCCACAGTCCTGTGTATTCCACGTACGCCACATTCAGCCAACACTGCAATTAAAAATTCAGATTGCATCAAGGGCTCTCCACCGGAAAACGTCACACCACCTCCCGACTGATCAAAAAATATCCTCTCTTTATCTATTATTTTAACAATTTCATCTACTGTGACAATCCTCCCTGACATTTCAGTGGCTTTTGTCGGACAGATCTCAGCACATTTTCCACACAACGTACACAACGAAGTATCAGTCACAATCCCATCGACTGTCATAGTGCAAGCATCTTCCGGGCATACATCAACGCAGGACAAACACCCAATACATTTGCTTTTACTGTACATTTTCTGCACATTTGCTGACAGACTTTCAGGATTGTGACACCACTTGCACTGTAATGGACAACCCTTTAAAAATACAGTCGCCCTAATGCCGGGGCCGTCATTTATAGCATACCGTTTGACGTCAAATATTAAACCTGATTGCATTGTATTCTCTTAAAAGCCTTCATTTTCTGTGCGCTCAATCACTTCCTGTTGTAAATCATTATTCATATCATTGAAGTAATCACTATACCCCGCCATCCTTACCAGCAAATCCTTGTAATCGTCTGGACATTGTTGTGCAGCCAGCAACGTTGCTGTATCAACAATATTAAACTGAATATGGTGACCACCCAGAGCAAAATAACTGCGAATAAGCTGACCCAGTTTTTTAATGTCCTCATCACGTTTAAGAAGGCTTGGCATAAAGCGTTGATTAAGCAGAGTTCCACCTGACTTCACATGATCAATCTTTGTCAGCGATTTAACAACTGACGATGGCCCATGTATGTCAGCGCCATGGGATGGTGAAGTACCATCGGAAATAGATTTCCCAGCGAGACGTCCATTTGGGGATGCCCCCATAACCTTGCCAAAATAAACATGACACGTGGTTGAAAGCATATTGAGATGATATTTTCCACCTTCTTTAATGTTTGGCTTTCCATCAATGGCCTCCACCAAATCATCATAAATGCAGACAGCAATATCATCTGCATAGTCATCATCATTACCGAAAAACGGTGTCTTATTCATAATTGTCTGACGCATGAATTCTTCGTCTACAAAATTTTTCGAGACAGCCTGTAAAACAGAATCCATGGAAAAGGTATGCTCGTCAAAGACATGCTTCTTCAATGCTGCCAAACTGTCAGTCACCGTACCTAATCCGCAACATTGAATATAGCTTGTATTGTAACGAGGCCCGCCATCATAATAATCTTTGCCATTTACAATACAATCATCGATCACCACAGAGAGAAAGGGAGCAGGCGCATATTTTGCAAACATGCGATCGATATAATTACTTACCCGCATTTTTTGAGCGATGATGTAATTGAGTTGTAAAAGAAATGCAGTGTATAATTCATCATAGGAATTAAAGTTTCGAGGGTCACCGGTAGTAACACCAACCTGCTTACCACCCACCGGATCAATTCCATTATTTAGAGTAACTTCCAGGATCTTCGGCACATTAAGATACCCCGTCAATAGATATGCTTCTTTTCCAAAAGCGCCAACTTCAATACAACCGCTGCAACCGCCCTCTCGTGCGTCCTCAAGCGTTTTGCCCTGACGTACCATTTCTAGAATATATGTATCAGGATTAAACACAGACGGATATCCATGCCCCTGCCGAATCACATGCGCCGAAGCGTGAAGAAATCTGTCTGGCGTTTTTGAACTGATATGCACCGAATTACCGGGTTGCAGAATATGTAATTCTTCAATAACCTCAAGCATGATATAGGAAACTTCGTTTGTTCCATCGGAGCCATCCCGCAGCACACCACCGAGATTAATATTTGTAAAATCGTTGTATGTACCACTTTCTCTAGCTGTAATACCAACTTTTGGAGGTGCAGGATGGTTATTCACTTTAATCCAAAAACAGGAAATAAGTTCTTTGGCTTCATCTCGTGTCAGCGACCCATCCGTAATTTCCCTTTCGTAAAAGGGCGCAAGGTGCTGATCAAAATGCCCCGGATTCATCGCATCCCAGCCATTGAGTTCTGTAATGGTTCCGAGATGAACAAACCAGTACATCTGAATAGCTTCCCAAAGGGTACGAGGAGCGTTGGCAGGTACATAGCGACACACTTGAGCAATTTTTTTAAGCTCATCACATCGCAGCGGATCTGACTCTTCTGCCGCCATTTCCTCAGCAAGGTCGGCATGTCGCTCTGCAAAAACAATCACAGCATCGCAGGAAATTGCCATTGCTTTCCACTGTTCAGCTTTATCTGTTGCCTCCGGATCATTAAGGTAATCCAATGTTGCAATATTTTTTTCGATTTCCCGTTTAAAATCGAGCATACCTTTGGTGTAAATCTTTCCATCGAGCGCCGTGTGTCCCGGTGCACGCTGTTCCATAAATTCTGTAAACAACCCGGCTTCATAGGCCACTCGCCATTCTTCTGGTACATGATTAAAAATTCGTTCGCGCTGTGTCTTCCCACGCCAGTAAGGGATAACTTCCCGATCATAGATATCAATATCTTCCTGAGTCGTTATATATCGCTGCATATCACGGGTATTCAACACATGAAAATCCTCAACAGTGTGACAGGTCAACTCCGGAAAAGTAGGAATCGCTTTAGGTTTTGGGCCACGCTCTCCAACAATGAGTTCATCCTTGCCTAAATACAGCGTTTTTTTCTCACAATGATCAAGAAATGTCATTGCCCTCAAAACAGGTATGGAATATTTCCCATAGTTTTCTTTATAAAATGCAGTTTCATGCAGTGCCCGTTCAATCGAAATTGTCGGTTCTGCGTCAAAACTCAATTTGCGTAACCGCTGAATACGTCCATTCATACCGGGACCAATACTGCTTTCTAACGGCCCATAGAAATTTCCTTCACAGTCTGCTGATCTTTCAGGATTACAATTTTTCGCCTGTATATTCTCAAACATGTTGTCTCACCCGCCTCAAAAATACAATAAATTCATCGCGCAGCACCGGGGTTAAACCTTTCGGTCTCATACGCCAAAGACACTTCGTGCCCAGTATATCTGTTTGGTATTAAAAGAATATGCTTTAAGAGTGATCGACACAACTCAAAGCACATTAAGGAAGGAATTCAGTGATAAAACATCCAGCAATTAAAAAGACACCTGTACGTTTTACGAATAATTTTTACAACAAGAAAAGTTGTCATTTATGTATTCTCCTAGTCAAGAAAACTTAAGCGTTTTCGTTTAAAAGTCAAGGAAAATGACAAGAGATTAAAACCATATCCCCCCACAATATTACACTCAGTACTGGTTGCAAAAAAAATATTTGTGGTTAGCGTTAGCTGCAATCAGCTGTAATTTCAACTTCAAAAACAAAGGAGAACACAATGCTGCATCAGGAAATGGCAAATGCACTAAACAAACAAATCAACAGGGAAATGTATTCGGCCTATCTTTACCTGTCCATGTCCAATTTCTCCGACAAAAGCGGTCTTAAAGGATTCGCCAACTGGTTTATGGTGCAATATCATGAGGAGACGTACCACGCAATGAAATTGTATGGCTACGTTCAACGTCAAGGTGAAGACGTTGTGCTTGACACTATCAAAGCTCCACAGGCCGAGTTTAAATCTGCCCTCGATATGTTTACGCTCACTCTCGAACATGAACAGTATATTACTACTTCAATAAACGAATTGATGGATCTTGCCATCAGCAAAAAAGATCACGCAACTCAAATTTTTCTCGAATGGTATATCACTGAACAGGTTGAAGAAGAGGAAAACGACAATGATATCATTGCCCAACTCAAACTTATTGGAGATAATCCACACGCCTTGCTAATGCTCGACCGTGAACTCGCTGGACGTTCAACAAATGTTCCAACCGATTTCACCAAAGGTGCTGAGCAGGAAGAATAACAGCTTTTTCTTTCTATTTAAATAGTCTTAAAAACAAATAACCTTCATCTGAAATATCTCCTTATGATATTCGCGTGAAGGTTTTTTGTTACGGTATCAAATAAAATTCCATTTTGACTTATCCAAAGCCACAACATAAACTAAAAGAAACAATTAAAAACTCCTTGTTCCCACATTCCCACTAATTTCCAGGGAAAGTATGCTATCTAAACACCAAAATTCTCTCCTGCCCAATCAAGTTCCTGAGCATATTCTTTTACAAATTGCAAATTCCGTGTTCTCCTCAACCGGGACAAAAGATCTTTGCAAAAAGATATACACCACTCTTTTGGACTATATTAATATTCCAGACTTTACCATTGCAGTTGTTGAACAGGAAACCAAAGAACTACACTCAATCTTTTCTTCAGTCACACCTGTAGCCCCCACAGACTCTCTTACTAATGAATCAGATATTGACCAGATTTCTCAGCAGCTATGTAAAAGAATTATAACATGTAGAGAACCTTTACTCATTGCCGGCCAAGCAATATCTGATTTTATTCGATCAAAAAAGCTACCACCCGTAGACCGCCAACCTCACATCTGGATGGGGGTTCCTTTAATCGTAAAAAAGAAAACAGTTGGAGTTATGTTTGCAAAAAGCCACTCCACCCCCCCACCTCTTTTCTTGCAAACGGATTTAACCCGATTATCATCTTTATCGGAACAAGTGGCTATGGCCATATCACAAAAAATACATGAAGAGACGTTGTGTGAAAGCGAAGAAATAACACGGACAATTTTCAGTATTGCCAATGCGGTAAACACCACCGAAAACCTGAATGAACTCTATTCATCTATCCACAGAATCCTTGGCCGAATTATAGATACCAGAAACTTCGCAATTGCTCTGTATGATGTCACGAGTGATACGGCTCTTTTTCCATACTATGTCGATGAAACTGGCGATAAATTGTCAGAATACCCCGATATCAGCAAATCAGGTGCCCTGTTAGCTGAAGTTTTAACCACAGGACAATCTGTGTTTTTTAATCGAGAAGAAATGCTTGCACGGGCAAAACGACTCAAAAAAGATTTTATAGGCAACACATGTGAACTCTGGCTCGGCGTACCACTTATCAGTAAAAAAAGTGTTATTGGCGCAATAATAGTGCAGAGCTACAATATCTCACATCAGTATTCATTAAAAGATGCAGAGATCCTCTCTGCCGTATCCAACCAAGTCGCTCTTGCTATCGACCGAAAACGAGAAGAAGCAAAACGCAAAGAGAGTGAAAATATAAACAAAACACTTTTCGAAATTGCAAATTCGGTCAACACCTCTCAAACCCTGGTAGAACTCTACGGTGCTATTCACCGCTCTCTTTCAAGCATCATAAACGTCACCAATTTTTTCATAGCTCTCTTTGATGAAGATACAAAACAGATAACTTTCCCATATTACGTTGATGAATATGACGATTACCAGGAGGATCACTCTCCCCATTACCTCTCTGACAATTCACTAACTAACATGGTTTTCAATGCCGGCAAGACGCTTTTCTTTCAGGAAAAAGAACTCAACCAACTCCACGCAAAAAATCAAATTGTCGGCACCATACCTTTGGTATGGATAGGAACACCACTCAAAATCAATAACCAGATTATTGGTATAATGGTCACCCAAAGCTACTCCGATGCCGATCTATACAACTCACGAGACATTACAGTTCTTGATGTGGTCTCAAATCAGGTTGCCAGTGCTATAGATAGGAAAAAAGCTGCTCAGGCCAGGAAAAAAAGTGAAAATATAAACAAAACACTTTTTGAAATTTCCAACGCAGTTAACACTTCTCAAAATCTTGTGGGATTATTCAAACAGATTCACATTTCACTTGCGCGTATTTTAGATGTATCAAATTTTTATTTTGCCCTTTATGACAAAGAAACAGATTCCGCTTCATTTCCCTATTTTAAAGATGAGACTGAGGACCACGCTGAAGATATCCATAATTTAAAGGACAAGAAAAATTCACTGACGGCTGAGGTTATCCAGACAGGTCGTCCTCTGCTTATGACTAAAGATCAGCTTATGGCGCGTCTTGCAAAAACACCGGAAATACCTCTATGGGGTGTGCCTGCAGCAATATGGATAGGTGTCCCACTTATTGTAGGTAACGAAGTAATAGGAGTGATGGCCACACAAAACTATTCAAATCCCGAACAGTATACAGAACAGGACGTGAACATACTGCTCTCCGTTTCCGACCAGGTGGCAATGGCCATCAACAAAAAACGATCTGAAGAAGCACTGCTGCACAGCCAGACACAGTTAAAAAACCTTTCAAAACAGACAGAACAGTTCAGTTTAGCTGCAGCATCCATAATCGCCATGAAAAACGAGCAAACCATTTACGATGGAATTGCCCAGGCTATTATAAAGTATTCAGATTATCAAAGAGTTATCATCTCACTTTTTAAAGAGGTGCCACCTTATAGGGATATCATTGGTTATGCAGGACTGAATGAAGAAACAATAGAAGATTTAAGAAAAATACATATGCCCGAAAGCTGGTTTGACAGTTCCTTTAAAAAGGCTATTAAAATAGGGCCGTCAAGCTACTATATCCCACACACTCAAAAGCACCTCTTAAAAGAAGAGGCGACTGTTTTTGGAGAAGGTGAAATCCCTGTAAACGAGAATCAATGGCACCCCGAGGACAACTTATTTGTCAGAATGACTAACCAGAATAACGATTTTATCGGTGTTATCTCTGTTGACATGTCAAAATCCGGTAAAAAGCCTTCCGCCGAAACTGTGAGGCCGTTGGAGATATTCTCAAGCCTTTTCTCACAAATCATCATCTACAAAAAAGCACAGGATGATCTAAGAAAAGCCAAACATGAGGTTGAAGAGGTTAACACGCAACTCATAGGTATGAACAAAAAGCTCGAAGATGCTATTCAAAGAGCCAACAACATGGCCAAGTACGCAGAGGCTGCCACCAAAGCAAAAAGTGAGTTTCTAGCAAATATGAGTCATGAAATCAGAACCCCCATGAATGCCATCATCGGTTTTTCTGAACTCGCACTTAAAACTACTCTATCAGAAAAACAACGGGATTACGTAGATACCATAAAACAATCCAGCCATTCACTACTGGGAGTAATTAATGATATTTTAGATTATTCTAAAATTGAGGCGGGAAAACTCACCCTTGAGCAGACAGATTTCAGTCTGCTAGACGTTCTGGACAATCTGCTTGATCTCTTTTCCGAAAAAGCTGCAGAAAAAGACATCGAACTTTTACTTTCTGTTTCCCATGACCTGCCACTATTTTTGAAAGGTGATCCTCTGCGCCTTCGTCAGATTTTGACGAATCTGATCAACAATGCAATGAAATTTACCCATGAGGGCGAAATTATTATCAGGGTAAACCTTCTGGAAACAGATACTCAAAACGTGTCCATGGAATTTTCTGTTTCTGATACAGGAATAGGTATATCCCATGAACAACGATCAAGACTCTTTGAATCTTTTTCCCAGGCCGATGGTTCAACAACCAGAAAGTATGGGGGAACCGGGCTCGGACTTTCAATCTGCAAAAACCTCGTTGAAATTATGAATGGTGATATGTGGGTGGAAAGTAAGGTGGGAAAAGGTAGCACTTTTTATTTCACCACAAAATTTCACACAACAGCTAATAAAAGAAACCTCAACCACCTTGTTCCCAAAAATATCGCTGGCAAAAATGTACTCATCGTGGACGATAATGTTCCATTTCAAAAAATATTAACAGAGACCCTTACCGCCTTCACACTCACGGCAACAGCAGTTGGCTCCGGGGAAGAAGCACTACATACTCTTAGCCGAAAAGATATCAAAACTCCTTTTGATCTTATTTTACTGGATTGGAAGATGGAAGGGATGAATGGTTTTGAAACCAGCCGAAAAATCAGGCTGAACAAACAACTTCATAATATACCAATCATTATGATGACGGCTTATGACCGTGAAGAACTCATTGGAAAATCCCTTGAAGCCGGTGTCGACGCATTACTCACTAAACCAATCAAACAATCACTGCTCTTTGACACAATCATGGGTGTCTTTGGTGAAACAAAACTACATGTAGTTGACAAAAAACCTTCTGTCTCCAAAGTAAACGAAGAATCAATTATTTCAAGCATCCAGGGAAGCCATGTCCTCCTCGCAGAAGATAATCCTTTAAACCGGCGAGTCGCCGTAGAAATTCTAAGTAACTGTGGCATACATGTGGATATAGCTAAAAATGGCAAAGAAGCTCTGTCTGCTGTTTTTGCAAAAGATTACGATGCCGTATTAATGGATATCCAGATGCCCGAAATGGATGGGTATCTTGCAAGTTCAAAGATTAGAGAAAAAGAAAATGGTGAGCAAAGAGAACCTGTACCAATAATTGCGATGACAGCTCACGCCATGAAAGGTGATCGAGAGAAATGTCTTGCCGCCGGTATGAGTGATTACATCACCAAACCCATCGATACAAAAATACTCTTTGCAACCCTGGCTCAATGGATCATGCTCAGGGTGAAGAACACACCAGAAAGCAAAGAAAAAACTGGTAGAAAGAGCACCACAAATAAAGAAGAATCTTTTCCTGAAACTCTGGATGGCATCGACATTAGTGAAGGGCTCGCCAGACTTGGCAATAATAAACATCTTTTCAATCAACTTCTGATAGAATTTCTCCCGTGTCTCACGGAAATCAGTGCCACAATTCGTCTAGCTTTCACCAACAAAGACACCACACTTCTTCGTGAAAACATACATACGATAAAAGGAATGGCTGGTAACCTTGCCATTCGGAATGTATTTGCAGCAGCAAAAAACCTTGAAACTACAGTTTTGCAGGATACTGACAACACTCTCATCGAAAAAAGTATACGTTTATTTGAAACAGAAGTGGATCGTGTCAATATCTCCATTAAAAAACTGCACAATGATGATGAGCAAAACCAATGCAAAACAACCGATATTTTTGCTGCTCAATCACTGTTACAAAAGTTAACTCTAATGGTGGAGGAAGCAGATCTTGAATCCGAAGTTTGTCTGAACGCGCTGAAAGATTGTCTTGACTACAATCAGTTTGGAGACAATTTACAACAGTTGACACAACATATTGCCGAATTCGATTTTGATGCAGCATGGGCACCGCTCACTAAACTCACAGACGAAATCAATGCTCTAATCAAAAATAAAACAGGTAATTCTACCGATGACTAAAAGCACTATTCTTATAGTGGATGATATGGTTGCCAACATCAAAGTCCTTGGTGAACTGCTCAAGGATGAATACAAAATCCGCCTGGCCACAAACGGTGAAAAAGCATTGCAGATTTCCCGCTCTTCCAACCCACCGGATCTTATTCTACTTGACGTCATCATGCCTGAGATGGATGGCTATGAAGTATGTGCACAACTCAAAACCGACAAGGCCACAAAAAATATTCCTGTCATTTTCATTACAGCCATGGATCTTGAAAAGGACGAGACAAAAGGTCTCTCTTTAGGGGCCGTGGACTATATCACCAAACCGTTTAGTCTGCCCATAGTAAAAGCTCGCGTAAAAACGCATCTGGAACTCAAGCACCACAGAGACATTCTGGAAGACCTGTCAACTCTTGACGGCTTAACCGGAATATCAAATAGAAGACGTTTTGACGAGATTCTTGAAATAGAATGGTTAAGAGCACTTCGGGAATCAACATCCCTTGCACTGCTCATGATAGACATCGATCATTTCAAACTTTACAACGATAACTATGGCCATATAGCAGGAGATGATTGCCTGAAACTGGTTGCTAAAAATCTATTAGATGGGATACCTAGACCGGCGGATTTTCTTGCACGCTATGGAGGTGAAGAGTTCGCCGCAATTCTCCCTATGACTGATACAAAAGGGGCTGTAACAGTAGGCTCTTCACTCATAATGCACATTAATGCGCTCAAAATCCCCCATGTGCATTCGCTAGTTTCAGATCAAATAACCATCAGTATTGGAGCTGCCTCTATCATTCCTGACCGCAGAAATTCATCTGTTTTTCTAATCGAAAATGCAGACAATTGTCTCTACCTGGCAAAGGAAGGTGGTAGGAACCGTGTTGAGAGCACGGATACAGGTTAAGAAAAATTCTCACCTGCCCCGCAGGGCAACAGAATACATGTTACATTCTCCATTTTAATCACCCATGCAGGTGCCGACATTGCGTGCGGCCTGCACCCAGGGGTGATCTGGAGGCACTAGATTTTTCTTCCCTACAACCTGCTCAAGAGGTACACATCGCGTATTATTCCCATCAACTGCTATCATGACACTGTTTTTCCCGGATTGTATGCAATCGATACAGGCACTGCCGAGACGTGTTGCAAGCATCCTGTCGGCGGCCGACGGTGTTCCGCCTCTCTGATAATGTCCCAATATGGTCAATCTTGATTCCAGGCCTGTTAGCTTTTCAAGTTCCTGCGACAGCCTCAAGGTGTTACCATTTCTCGCCTTGGAAAACTGCTGCAAGGCTTCTTCTGCTTTTTTTAAACCTTTAGAGTCCCCGTTTTCTTTCATTTTTGCTTTTTTATCTTTCAATCGTGACAACTGTTTAAAATCAGCCACAGAAAGAGCACCTTCAGCAACGGCGACAATACTGAAATTCGTACCACGCTGCTGTCGCTTACGAATAGCATTAGCAGCAGATGTCAGATCATATGGTATTTCGGGAATCAGAATAATATCAGCTCCACCAGCCACTCCCGCACCAAGAGCCAGCCAGCCAGCCTTATGACCCATAATTTCCACAACGATAATGCGATGATGACTATGTGCCGTTGAATGCAGCCGGTCAATGGCCTCGGTTGCGATCTCCATTGCAGTATGAAAGCCAAAGGTCACATCGGTCATGGCAACATCGTTATCAATGGTTTTGGGTAATGTGATAATATTCAACCCTTTTTGAGCGAGTCGATAGGCGTTTTTTTGAGTACCGCCTCCACCTAAGCAGATCAGTACATCAAGGTTATGCTTTTTATAGTTTTCACAAATAACATCTGTCATATCCATGAGTTCACTGCCAACAAGCATTTTATGTGGTTTATCACGGCTTGTCCCGAGAATAGTCCCACCTCTTGTCAGAATTGATGAAAGCGTTTCCCGGTCAAGCCGCATGGTTCTGTTTTCCATAAGGCCACGAAAACCATCGCGAAAACCTACGATATGCATTTCTCCGGTAGCCAGAGCCGATTTTCCGATTGCTCGAATAGCGGCGTTGAGGCCTGGACTGTCTCCACCTGCTGTCAATATACCAATATGTTTACTCATTATTCCCCTATGTACGTCAGTGATATATAACTAGTGCCCGACCGAAAACCACCAATTTTCCCAATTTCTTCGTTGGGCTCAAATTTTAATCCTCAAAATACTTTATGTATTCCTGCGGTTAAAAGTATCACCCGCCTTGAACTTGAAAAAATTTGCAGGTTTTCGTTCAGACACTAACTATTAAGCTAACACCCCACAAGGGGGTATAAGTGCCTCGAAGTCTCTCTGCGTTCGCTTTCTGTTTCTGTCATGAACCAGTTAAGTAAAACATAACTCATATTTTCTTGTTTTTCTTTACAAGTTTTATAGAGTAATGCACTAATGCAATTTACAATTGAATTGATCATAATGGATAAGTTCAATACATTTCCCTGATACTAACACACATACATACGATGCACTCTCAAACAAAACCGACAATGGGCACGCTCTATATCATTGCAACTCCCATAGGCAACCTCGAAGATATATCCATCAGAGCCCTTAACACTCTAAAAGAAGTGGATATTATTGCCGCCGAAGATACAAGACATACGAAGAAACTTCTTAATCATTTTGGTATTCACACACCACTCATCAGCTATTATCGTGAAAAAGAAGAGCAAAGAAGTGACGAAATTATCAATCGACTCCAGGAAGGACAGAATATCGGCCTGGTCAGTGATGCCGGAACTCCTGCGATATCAGATCCCGGTGCTGTTGTTGTCCACCGCGCCCACCAGAACGATATCCCGGTTGTTCCCCTGCCTGGCGCCTCGGCTCTGACCGCCGCAATTTCATCCTCAGGACTGTCAGATTCAGGTTTTCTGTTTCTTGGTTTTCTGCCTGCAAAAAAAGGTCAACGCCGCAAGGCTCTCACCGCCTTAATTGATTGTGAATACCCAATAGTTCTCTACGAATCCCCCCGCCGAGTTATAAACCTGCTCGAAGATGCTCTGGAGATATTGGGCCAACGTCCTGCTTTCTGGGCAAGAGAACTGACCAAAAAATTCGAAGATCTTAAAAATGATACTCTGGAAGGCCTTCTCAAAACCTGCCAGGGAAAAACAATCAGAGGAGAGTCTGTTATTATCATTTCTCCCGGAGAACGTGAAGAAATTACGGGCCAGACCATTGAAGAACTCATCATCTGGTACCGTGACAATTCCGAATTTTCTTTAAAGGATGTGAGCAAAAAACTTTCGTCAGATCTTGGCGTTTCACGCTCTCAGGTTTACCAGCTCGCACTTACTCTTTGGACCAGTAACACATAATACCATCATGAAACAGATCAATACCTGCATCAGGCCAGGAACCACTTTTCAATATGGATTGCACAAACCCTCCTACTCCGTCATAAATCTCAGACAACATACCCGCCTCGCCTGCCTGGGACAGACACAGGACGGCACCCAGGTGTTTAACGCACCCAACTTTCCCGATAGCAACATAGAAGTCTGCCTGAGTGACTGGATATTTGAAATCCCAAATCCTTTTCCCTTTAAAGGCAGGACGTTTATTGATAAGGAGTGGGCTGACGCAAGTGCCAATGACCCTGATAGAATCAGGATTTCAGCCCCGGACAATGTCTCATTGACGGCTACACTGAAAAAAGAAGGTATCGACAAAAATCTGCTTGTAAAACTCCCTTCCCCACTTCAGTTGGCCTTGGCGACCTGTTCAACAGACCCGGAAGACCTCAAGATTCTTGCGGAGTTGAGTTGTGAGATTGTCAACAGAGACGGCAGACCGACAGGTCTTTTATATGATGAACAGAAACCCATTATCCACGACCATCCTCTTTTCGAGGCTGTAGCCAATAATCCCCATTTGCCAGATCACTATAAAATTGCCATGGTTATTATGCCGGGCGCACAAGGGAAAAGTGAGATAGTAGGAGAATGGCCAAAAGATAAAGGCAGCCATATCTATGAGTATCTGCGTCGAAATTCCTATATCCCTGGAGGCCACTACGCCGCAAATATGGCTGAAGATGCCGTGCGATATTCCATAGGCACCCTCAACAAAAAAGATATTACCGGTCTAAGGCATCTGTATTACCAGAGGAGTTATATACGCCTCGCCGATAAACTTGGCCTTAAAATTCCTGCCCAAAAAAGAATTCTTACTGAAAAGGAACTTGAATCCCTCAGAAACACCATATGCAAAAAGGAAAATGCAGAGAACATTTCTTGCGCAACGATCTGGGGCTGGAATTTTGGTTTTGACTACGCTCCTTCAAAGTACCGACTGCACGCCTCACATCAGCAGATCCATCAGCAATACGCCCTCATTGATGAATCTGTTGAATCGTACAGCTGCGGCACTACTGATCCCATTGGCCGTATCCCTACATACAGTTGTGGCGATATGGTAACTGATTTGATAGAAGAATATCATCAAATCTACACCAGCGATTTTTTTTCTGATTACCGAAACGCAATTTTCACAAATAAAAGGATGGATGACAGAAACGATCTCGATGCTGACCTTATTGTCTGGCGTGACGACAATGTACTGCTTTTTGTCCCCAAGGCACAAACCTCCCAGTGGGAACTACAGATCATGACCTTACCCGACCATGGCGAAAACTTGCCCGGCAATATCTTTGAGTGTAACAGTCAGGTGCGCCAGTCCCTTGACATGGCACTTCTCAAGGCACAAAAATCCCTCGCCGCCCTCGGTGCCAAAATGGTCACCACAATCGAATATTCAAAAAGGTTTGGTAAACAGACGGTAAAACAACCACTGCTTTATGCTCTTCTGCCCAAATTGCCCGAATCGCCAGGTGCCTTCAGCGAAGCCCAACTTCGGTTTATCAACGGCCATTATCCCGAAGATTTTGCTGCAGTGTGTCGGAAACAACTCGCATAACCACTAGGAGCTTGTCCGAGAATAGACATTTTGGTTAAAATCGAGGTTTTTCAAAAAAATACGCACAGTCATATTATTAATATTACGAGCATATTATTTTGATAATATCGAAGAGTTTGGGCAAAATGGCATTCTCGGACAAACTCCTATTCAATCCTCCAGGAGTAACATAATGTCTACAGATATTTCGATTAACGTAAAACTTGGCACAGAAAATGTAACTTGGAATCTCACCGATTTATATAGTGATGATAAGGCCCCGGAACTGAAAACTGACATCCGATGGTGCCAAGACACTGCACAAAAAATAAAATCCAAATATCGAACAAAGGTGGCTGATCTTGATGCTGAAAACCTGTTGCTGCTGGTCGTTGAGCTTGAAAAACTCGATAGTATGTTGACAAAACTTGCAACTTTTTCTTTTCTTAATTTTACCACACAGATGGACAATAGTGCAGCAGGTGCACTTGAACAACAGATTCAAGAGCTGGCGGCTAATTGTGAAACCCATACCGTTTTTTTCGAACTTGAATGGAACGGTGTCGATAAACAGCATGCAGCAGATATTCTTAAAAACCCGGTTCTTGCCAAATACTCCCATTATCTCGAATCCCTGCGCAGATACCTTCCCCACCAACTCTCTGAACAGGAAGAAAAAATACTGCTGGAAAAAGAGCCAGTGGGGAGAAGCAGCTGGACAACCCTTTTTTCAAAAATTTTCAGTTCACTTACCTTCGGGCCGACACATCGAACCGAAGAAGAAGTATTAACCGACCTTTACCACGCCGACCGGGAAGTACGAAAAACAGCGGCAAAGGAAATGACAGACGGTTTAGAGAGCCAGAACCACATTCTTACCCATATTTTCAACACTCTGGCTGCCGACAAGATGATAAGTGACCGTTTGCGTAATCATACAAGCTGGATAAGTTCCATGAACCTGCACAATGAACTCAACGACGCGACCGTGGAAATACTGGTACAAACGGTCACCGGAAGGTATGATATTGTCCAGCGCTATTACACTGTTAAAAAAGATCTACTGGGTTTGGAAACCCTTAAAGATTACGATCGCTATGCCCCTCTCCCTGCACTCTCAAATAAAGAGATTGACTGGGCATCCTGTAAAAAGATAGTCCTCTCTTCATTTGAAGAATTTTCGCCACAAATGGCAGAAATAGCAGCCCAGTTTTTTGATCGCAACTGGATACATGCGCCCGTATTTCAGGGAAAACGTGGAGGTGCCTTTGCCCATCCGTGCGTACCTGAAGTACATCCCTACGTTCTGGTAAACTATACAGGTAGCCCCAGAGACGTCTCCACCGTCGCCCATGAACTCGGCCACGGCATCCACCAGGTACTCGCAGCACAGCAGGGCCATTTTAACAGTGACACACCTCTCCCCCTTGCCGAAACCGCCTCGGTTTTCGCTGAACTCCTGGTATTTAACACGCAGTTGGAAATATTAACCGATCACAGCGAGAGACAGGCCTTTATCTGTCAAAAACTCGAATCTATCTTTGCAACAGTTTTCAGACAAACGGCGATGAATCGATTCGAGCACATGATGCATGAAGGAAGAAGAAAACATGGCGAACTCAGCAGTGATACGCTCAGTGAATACTGGCTTACGACCCAGCGGGAGATGTTTGGAGATTCGGTTCATTTGAGGGACGATTACGCCATCTGGTGGTCATACATTCCCCATTTTCTCTCTACACCTGGTTATGTCTATTCCTACGCCTTTGGAGAACTGCTGGTGCTTGCTCTGTATGGTATCTACCGCCAGGAAGGCGAATCATTTGTGGAAAAGTATTTAAACCTCCTTACAGCCGGTGGCTCGCGTTCTCCATACGAACTCCTGAAACCTTTTGACCTGGATCTCAACGACCAAAACTTCTGGCAAACCGGCCTGCAGGTTATAGAAAATATGTTAAAAATGGCAGAAGAGTAACAAGTATTACTCCGCTCTCTTATTTCTTCGCCAGTGATGGTGAGTAATACCCAGTTTGTTTATCCGGTAATTTAAAGCCCTTGGGCTGATACCAAGTTTATTAGCCGCATTTTTCTGCACCCAGAGGCACTCTTCCAACACCTGCAGGATAAGATCCTTTTCTCGATCGGCAAGCGACTCGGAAGAATCCCCCTGAAGGAGGATATTGTCTTCCACTGTGGCAACTGGCAAACTCTGCCCAGGCCGATTGTCTTTTTTCTCGGGCAGGGCCAGGTTAAACGAATGTATTTTACTGTCATCTTCCAGAATAACAGCACGTTCAATAGTATTTGCTAATTGTCGTATATTCCCCGGCCAGTCATAGGCCAAAATCCTCTCTTTTGCCGTTGGAGTAAAATCACTTATATCGCGGTGCATGGACATACTGCATTTCTTCAAAAGAATATCGGCCAGGGGTAAAACACACTCCCTTCTTTCTTTGAGTGAAGGCAGTGTTATAGGAAGGACATTGATACGATAGTAAAGATCCTCACGAAACAAATTATTCTCAACCTGCTGAACCAGATTTTTATTGGTAGCAGCAATAATTCGAACATCGCTGTAAATGGTTGTATTACCACCAACACGTTCAAAAGATTTCTCTTCCAGAACCCTGAGTAATTTGGTCTGCAACCTCATATTCATTTCGCCGATCTCATCGAGGAAAATCGTGCCCCCACTTGCCTGCTCAAATCGTCCTATTCGCTGTTTATCTGCACCGGTAAAAGAACCTTTTTCATGACCAAAAAGCTCTGATTCAAGTAAATCTTCCGGAATATTGGCGCAGTTGATTTTTACAAAGGGTTTTTTTCTTCGTGGTGAATTGAAATGAACAGTTCCCGATAAAAAAGACTTTCCCGTGCCGGTATCACCGGTGATGAGAATGGTCGAGTCGGTCATTGCAAATCGTTCCAGACTATTAAGGATGAGTTTCATTTTTTGAGAGTACGCAACAACATCCTTGAAATCATAGACAACGTCCTGTTTTCGTCTGTGATAGGCGATTTCAAATCTCTGATTACGAATTTCAATAGCCTTATCAACCGCCATTTTAATACGAGTAGACGAGATAGGGCGAACAAGAAAATCACTGGCACCACGATTCATCGCTCGCACAATAATCTCGGCCTTTTCAGATCTACTGGTCATGATAATAGGAAGAAACGGATCTTTGCTGTGAACCTGCTCAAGAAGATTCATAACCCGTCCGTTTCGTGAATCGATATCGAGAAAGATAAGATCATACTGCTGCGCCCTTATCTTTACTTGAAATTCGTTCTCATTCGATATACAAGTCACTTCACACTGCGCATCCAATGCTTCCGTCATCACATCGGAACCACCCTCGGGAGCGTCAAGAATAAGTATTTTATGCATAAGCTCAATTACAAGATAGTAATCCGAATTTCTCTTTCAAGCCTGTATTCACCGCTATTGAAGAGAAGTTGCGGATAAAAGTTATTTCAAAACTGTAATTCCCCTTCTTTCTTATATTGAAATCAGAAAAAAAAAGCAAATAAAAGGGCAACTATTCATGGAAATAGCAAGAAACAATAAAAGTTGGTGAACCTTAGTTATGGTCGAAAAAACTGAAATAACAGGCGCAATAGAACAGAACAAAATTGACACTTACTGGATGCAGAGAGCTCTCCGTCAGGCACATGATGCCGCAATCAAAGGAGAAGTTCCGGTAGGTGCTGTTCTTGTCAGCGGGGGCGAACTCCTTGCCGAAGCGGCTAATCAGACCATAAGCAACAGCGATCCCACCGCCCATGCCGAAATTCTTGTCATGCGCAAAAGTGCAGCCGTTTTACAGAACTACCGATTGCCCGGCACAACACTCTATGTTACACTGGAACCGTGCATTATGTGTATGGGGGCAATGATTCACGCCCGAATAGGCCGCTTAGTGTACGGTGCACCTGATCCTAAAACCGGGGCTGTTTCCTCCAAATATAGAATAGGCACAGATGGGAAACTCAACCACACTATTTCAACTACCGGTTCAATTTTAGCAGAACCGTGCGGAGAAATACTCAGACAATTTTTTCGAAGAAAACGATCAAAAACCAGTTCCAGAGTGGAATGATTTTTACCTTTTTTTACAAGATGGTATTTTTTGATTGCCAAATTGGTGACGACAGTTTACATAGTACCACACATTTTTAGAACCGTTTAGTGTCAGAGATGGAGAGATGACCGAGTGGCTTAAGGTGCACGCCTGGAAAGCGTGTGTACGAAAGTACCGTGAGTTCGAATCTCACTCTCTCCGCCAGTCTATATAGTTCGACTTTGATAGCCGGGCCCGCACAACAAAGAATCGCGAACTCCGCCAGGTCCGGAAGGAAGCAACGGCAGCGACACTCTTCGTGTGTGTTGGTAACCCGGCTATCATTTTTTCATGTTTTATCACCATTTTTCATTTAAACATGGTGTCTCATGTCCTATCTCGTTTTAGCCCGAAAATCCCGTCCTCAAAAATTCGATCAGGTTGTCGGCCAGGCTCCTGTTGTGAAAACACTGCAAAATAGCCTTATCCGCAACCGGGTTGCCCACGCTATTTTATTTTCAGGCGTCAGAGGTGTCGGCAAGACTACTCTTGCCCGTATTATGGCAAAGGCAATCAACTGTCAGGAGAGCGACCCAGCCCTTCGTCCCTGCGATACATGTTCGTCGTGCATGGAAATCAGTAGTGGCAGTGCACTCGATCTTTACGAGATAGATGGAGCTTCCAACCGCGGCATTCAGGAGATACGTGAACTCAAGGAAAAAATACGCTTTTTGCCCACCAGTGCACCATTTAAAATCATCATCATAGACGAAGTGCACATGTTGACCACAGAGGCATTCAACGCCCTGTTGAAAACACTGGAGGAACCACCAGCGCATATCCATTTCATGTTTGCCACAACAGAGATCCACAAAATCCCGATAACAATTCTCTCCAGATGCCAGCAATATGAACTCAAGCGTATTTCCGCATCCGAACTCTATGACCATTTCCAGAAACTGACCACAAACGAAGGATTCGAGATTGAACAATCAGCACTTTCTCTCATAGTCAGAGAGGCCGCAGGTTCCGTTCGCGATGGTTTAAGTCTTCTCGATCAGATGTTTTCATTTGGAGAGGAAAAGATAACCACAAAAGACGTGGTGGAGGTTCTTGGCCTTGTAGGTAGAGAAGTCCTCCTGCAGATAACGGTGGGACTCATTGAGGGGCAACGCAGCCAGGTACTGACAGGACTAAAAGAAATTTTCAGTTTTGGTATGGATATTCGACGTTTTCTTGAAGACCTGATGACCTGTTTTAGAAATCTTCTCTTTTGTAAAATTAATGGGTGCTCACCTCTTATAGACTTACCGGAAGAAGAACGTACCGAACTTCACAACCTTGCCGAAAACTATTCCAGGCAAACTCTGCATCTCAAGCTTTCACTGCTGATGGCCACCGCTGAAGATATGCGCACATCCATGCAACCCCGACTTACCCTGGAGACATCGTTTTTAAAAATTATCGAAGTAGGCAACGTTGTTTCAGTAACAACTTTACTGGGACACGTAGATACACTCCTTGCATCGTTACCTGCTTCATCTCAACCGACTAACGACACCAGCCCCTCCTCCCAGGCACCCGAAAAAAAAAATTGCAAACTCCCTGAACCTGAAGAAGTAACAAGCCATGAGCAGCAGTTGCCACCAAAGAAAAAAGAGTCGGTTCCTGTGCATGACAACATCCACGAAAAATCGGCTCCACCCGACGAACAGATTGCAATCCACCCCCACCGAAAAGACATACGAAAAGACTGGCCGGAATTTGTCCAGTACGTCAAAGATCGTAAACTCTGGATGGCAACAGACCTGCAGCGTGCAGACGCCATGACGCAAAATGTCGAAGGAGAACTGCACCTCATCTTTGACGACGCTGCCAATTGTTCACTGCTCAGACAAAAAGAAAACCTGCAACTCCTCACAGAATATGCCCTCGATTTTTTCCAGAAAGCCCTTAAAGTACGCTTTATTCTACCAGACGACAATAACTCAGCAGAAACACAGGATCAGGAATCACCCCAACGAATACGGCAGGAATTGGCCAATGACCCTCTGGTTGTAATGACAGCAGAAATATTCACCGGAGAAATTGGCGATATTCGCGTAGGCCCCAGAAGTAGATAGTGCCTGTCCAGAAAGGAGCATTTTTGTTCTGAATCAAGGCGTGAAGAAAATTTTACCACAGGCATATACGTGATATCGGAGTCTACGCTTACCTCCGAGGATAAAATTTTCACAGCAACGAAGAGTCAGGGAAAA
>CAMZKN010000042.1 GCA_947311315.1 uncultured Desulfobulbaceae bacterium
AAAATTTTATCCTCGGAGGTAAGCGTAGACTCCGATATCAACTATATGCCTGTGGTAAAATTTTCCATATGCCTCGATATCAGACAAAAATCCTATTAAATCAACAGACTCATAAATTACACTGAGAGTGCTTTAATGCGGATAAGACAATGTTGGTTATTCTCTTTTTTGTTCATTCTATTATCTTTTGTTGTCAGCCTCCCGGCCACCTGGGCAAAAGATACCCCCAGGGAAATCGGTGGTTTTACTCTAGGCACCTCAATTTCATCTTATCAGGATGTCGTTCAGTCAAATTATCTCAAAGAAATTCTTGTCACTGACTGGCACGGTTTCAGGCGCGGTGTGGTTTCATACGGTACATGCAGATATAAAGATGAAATTTTAAAAATCACGATGAAGTACGAAGACAGGAGTAAGAAATTTTACAGGAAGTTATTGAAAAAATTCCGAAGTAAATACGGCCCACCGGATATCTGGAACGGTGATTCTTTTGGAGTTGTCTATATCTGGAAGTGGCATTTTATTGATGAAAACAAAAACAGAGTGAGCCTCTCCCTGCAATTCAATGCAAAAAACACCAACGAAACCATAGGCAATATGGTGAAATTGTCCTATCCGGAAAAAATAAAAGAGGAGCGCCTCTGTTTTATCCACTCCCGGGAACAAAACAAACAGGAAAGCCAAAAAACAAAGCACCAGAGCCCTAAAGAGACGGATTGGCAATATCTGATTCCGCGCTGAAAATATGTCTAAAAATATAGACGCATATCAACAGATCGCATGGAATGGTGCGCTTATCACAATCCCTGTTTCCTGGGAGCCTCATGTCACAGATTTTCGCCACCTTATCTTTGAAAAGGATTTTCAGCCTTTAGCGGAAATTCGCTGGGAAGACGGTTCAAAATATCATGAGCGCAACTTTTCAAAAGTACTGAAAAAATTCAAAAAGCAAACTGCCACAAAGATTTACGATGGTAAACCTCAAAAACAATGGCTTCCATTTGATAAAATATTTGAGACTCTATGTTATACCAGTGTAGACGGCCACACTATTGACGGTGGAATATGGTTCTGTCTGAAAAGTAAGACACTTATCCTTTTCCAGCTCTTTCCCGCAAAGAGTGAAAAAAGATTCAAAGTACTGTCCTTCCTCAGTACACTGTCATTTCCTGATCGAAAACAGGAGACCGAGTGGTGTATTCAGGATTTTTCTCTTGTTACACCGCCTTTATTTACGCTTTCAAGCTACACCTTCGCACCTGGCCTCACTCGACTCTCTTTTACAGCTCCCAACCTTGATGTGCAAATATGTAGACTTGCCCCTGCCGACAGCCGTCTGGCCACACAGTCCCTTGAACAGATTCTACTGACTCTAGCTGGTTTATCCAAAGTTCCAGCGGAAATAATAGAGGAAAATTACGGTTGCAAAGCACAAAGGAGCCCAACGATATGGCAACAGATCCGCCTGCGATTGCGGCGGGAAAAACCTTTTGCTGACGCAAAATTGTGGCATGACACCAGCAGTAACCGTCTCCTGGCAGTGGTTCTCTCGTCACGTCGACCAATACCCGCAGATCTTATAGAAACATTATGCCAACACTATGAAATTATTCAGACCAAAACCACATCAACAACAACTGACCAGACCTGAAGCACTTGCCTGTGTTCCCATTGTCTCTCCCACCGTATCCTGGGAGAGACTTGATAACGGTGATATTCTCATCGAATATCCTTTAGCCATAAAACCATTTTTCATACAACTGGCAAAACGATTTCAGAAGGGTGCAGAAGAACGGGCAACAAAAAAATTGCAACTCGATAACATGGGGAGTGCGGTGTGGCAAATGATTGACGGAAAAAACAATGTGAAAAAAATCGTCACGTTATTTGCAAAAGAGACAGGCGTTACCTTGCCGGAAGCAGAACGTTCCGTAACAGCATTCTTTAGAGATCTTGGCAAACGCGGACTGATTATTATTCGCTAAGGCAAACTATTCAGAGCACCTCAGCTAGTGCCTGCAACAGTCTGCAGCCCCATCTTCCTGGCCAGAAACTGCAAATCAGACCATGTCGCGGTTTTCATCTCAGAATTCCGTAGTAGATACGTTGGGTGGTACGTTGTTAAAACAGGAATATGTCGACCATTACCTCTGTCATACTCATGAAATCTTCCCCGTGACTGAGATAAGGATTGGGACTGATTCAAAACGGCCCGGGCTGCAATCATTCCCATGGTACATATTATTTCGGGGTCAAGTAATACAATCTGCCGACGCAAAAAAGAGAGGCAACTCTGAACATGACTGGCCTGGGGCTG
Organism: uncultured Desulfobulbaceae bacterium; assembly: GCA_947311315.1. Classification (GTDB taxonomy): domain Bacteria; phylum Desulfobacterota; class Desulfobulbia; order Desulfobulbales; family Desulfocapsaceae; genus Desulforhopalus_A. Next base: position 2,318 of record CAMZKN010000042.1, read on the forward strand.
GATACTGGAGGGAATTGCACATTTGATAACATTGGTTATGTAGACATCAGTCGGCAAAAGATTGATTGCTGTCAGCATTTTACCAAGCATCAAGTCCTGCTGCACGCCAAAGATATGTCCGGGAGGCAGAGAACCATCACTCTCCTGCGATAGCCAGTCGCCTATAATCATTAGCCGAACATTTTTTTCTCCCCGGCCCGAAACAGGGTAAAGGCGTTGTTTATGGAGATCACATGCATTGCATGAAGCGACTTCTGCAGAAATATCCGCCATACTCAGTAATGGCTCTGCCTCTGTCAGACCTACCGAACTTACTTTTGGTTCTGACAAATCAGCGGGACATTGATTGAATAGACCCTGCTCTGGCGGCACAGCAGGCTGACTTTGTAAAAAAGATGCCACTTCTTCATTTTTGGGCAGGTTCTGAATGCCCAATGTCTGATAAAAGTGTAAAACCGATTTCAGATGACCGAGAAATCCAGCCTTATCCATTTTCAAATCTTCTACCATATTCGTTTTAAAGTTGCTTTCAGGATAGCCATTAATCAAAGGGCATATAAAAAGCTTCCCAGCTCTCATCCCCTCCGCTCCTAAGAGTAGCGCTGGAAAATGTACCAAAATAATTAAAGGCTATAGCTGCCACGCCAGGTGGTTTAATTCCGCTTGACCTTAATTGTATGACGTCGGGTACCTCATTGTGAGTATTAATATTGGGTGCAATGCTGACACTTTCAATAACAACTCCCCTGGCATCAAGAAAATTCACCCTCATAACAAACCTGCGCAACATTGGATACGAAGCCGTAATACTGCGATCAAATAGAAGCTTCCCGGAAATCTCAAATGTTTCTCCATCCCCGGAAAATGTGTATTCAAGCTGCAAATCTTTTGTTTTCAGAACGGCGTCACTAACCTGATCATCTACCAGAGGAACACGCGCGTCGACACGTGCAACTGTTCCAAGCTCAGGGCGCAGATAATTGACACACCCTGAAAAAAACAGCAGACCAATGCATATTAACAGCACTCCTGTCATATCAACCACACTATTCTTCATAACCGTACAACCTTTTATAAAAAATTATTCTTATCTGTTCATTCAAACGACATATAAAAACAGTACCTATAACCATATCAAAACAGGTAAAAAATTACTTTTCCAGATAGTATCGCTCGAGATACAATAATCATTTGTTTCTGGATGGGATACTGTTTTCTCAATCTTTAAGTGGAAAAATAACAGCCATTTTACTTTGAATCTGGTATTTACTTGCGATATGATTATTGTCATTGCATCGATACAAAAAGAGAAAGCGTATTTGTAACTGTTCAGCAGCACCTCACCTGCCCACGATCAGACCGCTCAGCATACAGGTGTATAGCTAATCGGACTGCTTGTGGACATGCAAGGCACTGCTAAACAGTTAGACTCATAAATTATTCGCAATTCCCAGCTTGGTGCTGAATAGTTATACGTATTTTTTCCGTTAACACCAGGATACGAGGCTACCACTCTTGACTAAAGAAGAATTCAGTCTTTTCAGAAAAAAACTCGGTAAGACGCAAAAACAACTGGCAGAACTCCTAGGTATGTCGCTGAAGACAATCCACAGCTATGAACAAGGCTGGCGAACAATACCAGGACACATAGAAAGACATATTTTTTTCCTTCTCATCAATCAGCGAGGTCGAGAAAATTCTCTGACACCGTGCTGGGAAAAGAAACCCTGCGATGTCAAAGAACAGTGTCCCGCCTGGGAGTTTCAAAGCGGTCACCTCTGCTGGTTTCTGTCCGGTACATTATGTGACTGCACCCCAAAAGAAAAACTTGCAATCTGTAAAACATGTGATATTTTCACGGATCTGCTAAAATAGACCGTTTATTCAGTACATTCGGAGAAAACTATAATGCCAATATACGAATATCAGTGCAACGACTGTAACAGCCAATTTGAAATACTTACCACTTCCAGCACCTCGACTGAGGAAGTTACGTGCGATAAATGCAAAAGTAAAAATGTAAAAAAAATACTCTCTGCAGGTATAATTGGCCGTAACTCCGGCCCATCGCTCTCATCGCACAGTCAGTCAGGTTGTGGAGCCGCCACCAAGTCAGGTTTTTCCTGAGCATCGTGAAAACAGGGCTCCGTGAGAGTCCTTTAGTATTACTTATTTTGCTCAGGTCTTTTCCTGGAAAAGTCGAAGACCCGCTCGTTCTTTTTAAGTAAGCCATATTTTTTTCTCGCTATTTCTTCCAGATACGTCGGGTCATTCTGTAGTTGATCGATTTCACTTTCCAGAGCAGCATTTTCCTGTTCAAGTTGTATCGTATCCTCCTGTAGCTGGTGCAGTTCAGAACGGTGTTGAATTACCGTCCATATCCCGGCATTCGGCGAAAAACAGACCCATGCCAATGCCAGTAGAACGATAACCATAACAATTTTAATCAATTTTCTCCTTTGCAGGGGAGAGAGCTTTTGTTTTGGTTTTGTCTTTTGTTTTGGTTTTGGTTTCATGACTATATCATACTCAATTTCGATCTTATGAAAACCTCAAATCAGCCGGAAATATGCATGGTCAGTAGTTGTCTGGTCGGCCTCCTCACCCGCTATGACGGTCAGAAAAAACCTCCAGCCCCGGAATGCATGGCCCGCTTAAAAAATACGGTCTGGATTCCAGTCTGCCCGGAACAACTTGGTGGCCTCCCAACCCCACGTGAATCTGCAGATATAGTGGGAGGCACTGGAAGAGACGTTCTTGACGGCAAGGCAAGGGTTCTCACAAAAAAAGACAACACTGACTGTACACAAGAATTTATTAGAGGTGCTGAACAGGTTCTGTCCATTGCACGCAACCAGAACATCAGCACAGTAATTTTTAAAGCTCGCAGTCCATCATGCGGTGTGACCAGTGTTCTTGGGGTTACCACTGCACTCCTTCAAAAACATGGTTTTAAGATTATTGAATTCTAACGCAGACAAGCTGCAAGTAAGTGCCTCGAAGATCTCAATACTTTCGCTATCTGGAGGTATCTATTTATTTTTGTGGTCAAATACCCTTCTTCATTTTCTTGTTTTTTTGCAGTAATTATGGAGTAAGGCACTAAGCCCCCCCAGCAACTACTCTGATTCAGGGCTACTTTCCTCAGTGTCGGGATCATTGCCAATTCGAAGTATTCGCAAAATTATAATTCCCGATTCATAGAGCAGATAAAGCGGCCCACCCATAAGCATCATATTGACCACATCAGGAGTCGGCGTCAAAAGTGCCGCAAGAATAGCAATGATAAGCAATGCGTACCGTCTGTTTTTTTCATAAAAGCTTCGTTTAAAAAGCCCAACTTTAGCAAGGAACACCATAAAAATTGGCAATTCAAAAATAAGCCCAAAGGCCAGGATGAAAATCGTGGTAAAATTAACAAACCGACCTATCGAAATTACCGGTTTTAACTCTTCAGAACTGAAACCGAGCAGAAATTTTATGCCAAAAGGCAGTGTAATAAAATAGCAGAACAGAGTGCCGGAATAAAAAAGTAGACAGGTAAAGAAAATAAAGAAAAAAAGCTGCCCGCCGGAAACACCAAACGGCTTACCCAGTGCCCGCCAGAAAACGATCATAAACCACGGCATCAGGGAATAAATTGCAGCAAACAATGCCAGTTTAACATGGGCTAAAAATGGCCCTGCCACAGAAAAAAAATACAATTTTTCAGCAAGATGTGCCTGCACAAGATGAAGCAGTTGCGGGGAAAGAAGAAAAATCACAAGGGTCGACAGAAAAAGGGTCAAGCCCAGATTGCGAACCGATTTTCGAAGTTCTGAGAGAAAAATTATAAGTTGTGTACGTTCGATCATATAAGTGAAGTAGCGTGGGAATTTTTCAGGTCTGTCGGATGCTGCACCCGACCTGCCCGACAACCTATCAGAAGCACGAAAAAAATGCAATTTGATTGAGGTTGCTTTCCCTAATCAGCCATGATAAACAGTGTACTGACTTATTTCGCATCGACAGGATGTATTAAAAAAGATTCAAATCAACCATATATAACATCATGCTTGAACTACGATTCATACGGGAAAATTTAGCCCTGGTAAAAGAAAAGACAGGGCGTAGAGGAATGGACACAGCTCTGATTGATGAATTTGCCGCAATCGACCAGAAACGCCTTACTCTGCTTGGAGAGGTAGAAGGTTTAAAAAACAAGCGTAACACCGTTTCCGATCAGATTGCAATTCTGAAAAGAGGATCCGACGCGGACAAAAAAAGTGCAGATCCATTGATTGTCGAAATGCGTGAAACCAGTCAGAGCATAAAAACACTCGATGGTGAATTGAATACAATCGAACAAAAACTGCAGGAAATCGTCTTGGCCATTCCCAACCTGTGTGACGATGCTGTTCCCGTTGGTATGGATGATTCAGATAATATTGAGATCCGAACATGGGGGAAAAAACCTTCTTTTTCTTTTACCCCGAAAACACACTGGGAGATAGGCGAACAACTCGACATTATCGATTTTGAAACCGCAGCAAAACTTGCTGGCGCTCGTTTTGCACTGTTAAAGGGGTTTGCTTCAAGGCTGTCGCGGGGGCTGACTAATTTTATGCTCGATCTGCACACACAACGGCACGGATACTCTGAAGTACTTCCTCCGTTTATGGTAAACACTCCATCCATGACCGCAACAGGACAACTACCTAAATTTGCTGAAGATCTGTTTAAAATTGAAGACTGGGATCTTTATCTCATTCCCACTGCCGAAGTCCCGGTCACCAACATCCACCGCGATGAAACCATAAGTGAAAAAGATCTCCCCATTAAATACACGGCCTACACACCCTGTTTCAGGTCTGAAGCCGGAAGCCACGGTAGGGACACCCGGGGACTTATCAGGCAACATCAGTTTGAAAAAGTGGAAATGGTAAAATTTACCACTCCAGAAACATCAAATGAAGAACTTGAAAGCCTGCTCGCCGATGCTGAAGCCGTCCTTCAACTTCTTGGCCTGCATTACAGGGTGGTAACGCTCTGCAGTGGAGACCTTGGCTTTTCTTCGACAAAAACCTACGATATCGAAGTATGGCTGCCGGGACAGAACACCTATAGAGAAATTTCTTCGTGTTCCAACTTTCTCGACTTCCAGGCCCGTAGAGGTGGTATCAGATATAGACCTGATGGTAAGAAAAAGAGCAGGCTGGTGCACACTTTAAATGGATCGGGCCTTGCCATTGGCAGAACACTGCTTGCGATTCTTGAAAATTATCAGCAGGAAGACGGCTCTGTGACACTGCCGGAAGTCCTTAAACCTTATTTCGAAAAACGGTTTTAACTGATAGATTTTATGAGCGTAGACCTTAACAACAGTAGCGGGGTACTCCTCCCGGCTATTGTTGAGGGAATATCTTTCTTGTAGATGCAACCCATTTTTTCGTAAAATCCTTTGGCATGGGGGTCTGCGAGAATTCTGAGCGTTGCGATCTGCTTTTGCGTACAACGGCTGACAATATGCTCAAACAGTATCCTACCCAGCCCAGAGCCAATGACTTGTGGTACAAGAAACATATGCTCAAGCCAGTACCCTTTGTCCAGTATAACCTGTGCACATTCCATAGGTTTTTTAAGAAAAACAATAGAATAATAGCCAACCACACTACCATTATTTTCAATCACACATACATCATTATTTTCGATATAATCGGCTGTAATTGTCAGTTCATCTTTCCAAACATGCAGGTACTCGTCCGGATAAAGCCAATATCTTTTTGAAGCAAAAGATATTTCTGTCAGTAATCCAGCTTCTGTAGTTCTTGCCTTTCGTAGCATTAAAATTGAGGGGTAAAATTTGCCGATTATTCTTTTTCATTCATTTCATCAACTTTTATTCGAAGCTCAATCTCATTAATATCTTTATTAAATTTCAGAGTTTTAACAAACCCCAGAACCGTTCCTGCAAGAGCCTGCTGAATATATTCTTTAATCGGAACTCTATTTCCATTAACCAGAAGAGCAGTAATCTCTCTGCTTCCTTTTTTTCGCAGATATCTCTTTTCAATAAAAAGAGCAATTTCTCTGGCCTCATCCAGTCGAAAAACGTAATCACAGGCAACGCCTTCGAGATTGGTGGCAACAGCAATAACCCCGTGCACCTCGTCCCGCAGCTTCTGGTCAAGGGTAGTGAACACTTCAATTTTTGGTATCTTCCTGGCGGTCTTAAAGCCTTCACCAATAACAATATCAACATCAGGGAAATATCGATGCGCCAGGGTACGCAATGACAGATCACTGTTTTTTGTCTGCAGAACCATTTGATCAGGTGCCACCAGCATAACACTGTCAGCTCCGGCTTCCTTGTGTTTATACGTGTCAGTACCGGGAGTATCAAAAACAATTCCTGTATCATTGCTCGATTTAATGACCGCAACCTTGTAACCAAGTTTTTTCAACTCCGAAACTACCTTGCTGGCCAGCGTAGTCTTGCCACTGTCGTGCCAGCCGATAAACGATACAATTGATGACATAAATCCCTCCGATAATTCAAAATATGACTATTGCCATAAGGGTAGCATACCCTCAGCTTGTTGCACACAAAAAAAGAGCAGGTTTCCCGGATGGAGAAACCTGCTCTTTAACACACTACAAATGGTGTTACTACTCTTCTTTCAAGTTAACGGATCGCCCTGCGGGCGGGTTTTAAAAAACGAATATCCCTCTACTATGACCTTAATACTCGTATCTGCTATGAAGAATATCAACTTCTTCCTGGGGTTTATATCCGGTTTTCATACTTTCAAGCGATCCGGCAATAGCGAAAACCGACATATAAACATGGGTTAAATCCCGGCAGCAGTTAACCGCCTATAAGTGCCTGGGATTGGGTTGGAACAATCAGGATGTAGCTAACCCTCTAGATCTGGTGCCTGCCCCCAGTAAAGAGGAGATGCTTGAACGTACCGAATACTGACAGAATACGATTCAACTTCCTGACGGAACGGCCATGGTCTTAAGTGTTTCTTCCCTGATTGAACCAATCAGTTCCTTTTTAGCATCCATAAATAACTGCTCGGTGGTGATCTCATAAGATCGGGGTCTCGTCAGTTCAATAGTCTTTTCCAGCTTGAGTCTACCGGGCCGTGCAGACATTACGACAACACGATCCGAGATAAAAATAGCTTCATCGACATCATGTGTAATAAACAGGACTGTCGTCTTATGCTCTTCCCACACCTGAAGCAGCAATTCCTGCATCATTCCTCTTGTTTGAGAATCCAAGGCGCCAAACGGTTCATCCATCAACAGCACTTCCGGCTTATAAACAAGTGCGCGTGCAATGGCCACACGTTGCCTCATACCGCCCGATAATTCGCGGGGGTATGCCTTTTCAAAGCCAGACAACCCGACAGCATTGATGTAGTGCCGTACAGTTTCTTTTTTTTCTCTTTCTTTCATTGCACTTTTCTTAAGAGAAAAAAATATATTTCTCTCCACATTCAACCACTCAAATAAACTGTAGGACTGAAAAACAAAACCACGATCGCGACCGGGTCCGTCAATAGGAATTCCGTCAATACAGACCTGGCCATCTGATGGCTCAACCAGACCTCCGACTATATTGAGAAGTGTTGATTTGCCACAACCTGAAGTGCCGACAACAGTAACAAATTCATTTTTCGCAATTTCCATACTGAAATTATCAAGCACAACAAAAGGAGAACCACTTTTATAAAATAGTTGAGAAACGTTTTCTATACTGATTTTGGGTGCAATCATTTAACACTCAACCTCTTAACTGCCTCTGTTCCATTTAAACAAGAATCGGCCGGACAGCTTGAATAAATAATCTGTGATCAAGCCAAGCAGACCTATGAAAAGGATCCCAAATATGATTGTATCTGTTGCAAGATACCGTTGAGCATCCATAATCCTTCGCCCAAGGCCCTTGTCAGCAGCAACCAGCTCTGCAACAACAAGATAGGTCCATGTCCACCCCATGGTAATACGAAAGGTGTCCCAGACTCCCGGGAATGCAGAAGGAAGAACAATGCTTTTCAATATTTCTATTCTTGACAATCCCAGTGTTTGACCAACCCTGATCAAACTCACAGGAACCTGTTTAACATTGTCCATTATCATCAGAACCTGTTGAAAAAAGGTGCCGATAAAGAGGATAAGAAATTTCTGAAAATCGCCAATTCCCGCCCATAGAATAGTAAGAGGAATAAGTGCAACAACAGGCATATACCGAACAATATCTATAAACGGCTCAAAGAGCCCTTCAAAAAATTTAAAACTACCCATCAAAATTCCTATGGGAACCGCAAACAAGGTGGCAAAGCCCCAGCCCATCACAATCCGATAGATACTGGCTGAGGCATCTGCATACAGAATTCCCTCTCGAATCTGGCGGCCACCTTCCACAATTACATCGACAGGAGCAGGAAGAAACAGGGGCCTGACAAGCCCAAACGCGGTTATCAATTGCCAGGCAACCAGAACAAGACCAATAAACACAGCCCCGCCGAGAATATATATATTCCGAGGAATATCCTCCCGCAAAGCGAAAAATTTAACTTTACCTCTCTTTGGGATGCCAGTTCTACTGATTGACAATTTCTGCTCTTTTCTATTTTTAGACATTATTTTCATTGATGCTCTGTCGCTAATTTGTGCGCCCCGGCCAGACCTCTTTTCCAGCACCCTTATGCCAAATAATGTGTACCGTCTGACCTTTTCACACTACCGAACGAGCTCTTTTACATATTTCGTTGCCAGAGCAGTGTCAGGATCGGGGATCTTTTTGATGTTTTCCGGCGTAGTTTCCATCATGATTTGACCTATATCAACCATGGTTTTTTGAAATTCACCTTTCATTGCACTACTGTTTTTCTTCAGGTCAAAAATGCGTACGCCTTCCATTGCTATTTTGTATTCATCCATGGGGCTATGTACAGCATCAGCAATGATCTTGCCACCCTCTTCCGGGTTTTGTTTAAGGAATTGAACAGCGTCATCCCATGCCAAAATCATTGATTTGATGATCTCCGGGTTATCCTCGATGTATTTTCTACTTGCAACAGCCAGATCACTTATCAAACCGGGCCGTTCCGCTGCCGTGAAGAGAACATGAAACCCCTTTCCCTGCCTGAGTGCAGCTGAGATATATGGCTCATATGTTACCGCAACATCTACACGGCCAGCGATAAGGGCAAGACCGGCATCTGAAGCCGCCATTTGTACTGGCTTCACATCTTTAATACTCAGTCCATTTTTTTTAAGAGCATAATTGATCAGAAGGTCACTTGTAGCCCCCGCCTCATAAGCCACTTTTTTGCCTTTCAATTCGCCAACTGTCCGAATCGCATCCGGGGACAGAACAGCATCCGCCTCATAAGAAGCATCCAGTATAAGAAAACCCTGCAAATCAATATCCTGGTTAAGTATGGTTATTAAAAAGTTAGTGGCAGCCGCAATAACCTGCACCTTTTCACTTGCTACAGCGGCGCCCATATCAGCATCCCAGGTAAAATTAATTACCTCAACATCAATACCACGTTTTTCAAAAAAACCTTTTTTTTCGGCTATCCAAAAAGGACCATAGCCAAGCCATGGTTGAACACCCAGTTTTACTTTTGGAACACCAGCCATTGCTATACCGACAGGAGTCAACAGGCCAATCAGCAAGCCAATAGAAAGCAGGGCCACAATACACTTTTGTTTCATTTTACGTATCCTTTGTTTGTTTTTCATCAACAACCAGTTACCCAAAACTAACTGGACTTCTTCCACATTCTTTTATAAATTTCAGGTGATAAGTAATCGCTTTTCGAAAGTGAGTCAGAGATAAAAAGAAAAGTACCCTCAACACACTTCAAAAAGCACAAAGCTCTTATTGCATACCCTGCAAACAGGTGAATATTACCACTAAATTAATGCTTCACAAAAATGCACCCTTAGCATCTCCCTCAGACAGTTACAGCACTATACAGAAAAAGCCCATGGAAAGTCAATATCAGGGAAATATCGATGCGCCAGGGTACGCAATGACAGATCACTGTTTTTTGTCTGCAGAACCATTTGATCAGGTGCCACCAGCATAACACTGTCAGCTCCG
>CAMZKN010000043.1 GCA_947311315.1 uncultured Desulfobulbaceae bacterium
CTTTACTGCACGGCAATGCCTACGCGATGCAATTATGAGGGTAATTCTGTTCAGGATTGAACACGGCTGGTCAAATTTTTAGGCTCTTATATGAAATATCCAGTACCATTATCACAATTTGACATTCTAAATGATAGAGTTTGTACTTTGAAGTATCCTGTGAAACCAAGGAGAAGAAAATGAAAAGACTTACACTGATCATGTTTTCCATACTGATGGTCTTTCACGTTAACGCAATGGCCGAGGAACAGAAAACCAAAAGTATGGAAGAGCTGAGTAAGGAAATCGCAAACCCTTTAGCACAGATATGGAACCTGTCGTTTCAGTACAATTACACGGATATAGATGGTGATTTGGTTGACGGAAGCGAACACCTTCAAACCGGGTTGTTCCAACCGGTCTTACCTGTACCCATGGGAGATAAGTATACTGCTTTTGCCCGTCCGGTTATTACCTATATCGAAGGGCCAAGCGAAGTTGGAATTACGGGAGGAACACCAGCAAATCCTGTTGGTCATGGCAGGGAAAGATCTGGCGAGTTGGGTGATATTATTTTACCAATCGGCGCAGGTGTTGCCAATGCACTTGGTTGGTCATGGGGGGCAGGGGCCACATTTATCTTTCCCACCTCAAACAATGATCTGTTGGGCTCCCATCAATATCAGGCAGGGCCAACCATGTTGGCATTATGGGCAAATGAGGATTGGATGATTGGTGGACACCTCCAGCACTGGTGGGGATTTGCTGATGACGGTGAATCCGACAGCAATCCTATTATCAAAGCTGCCCATGATAAAGATTTAAACCATACCAATCTTCAGTATTTTATTATTCGTCACCTTCCCAACGCCTGGCAGCTTCGGGCAAGTCCAAATATCACCGTAGACTGGGAGGCAGACAGTGACAACAAGTTGACACTGCCCATTGCCATCGGCATTGGCAAGATGTTTAAAATAGGGCCCATGCCGGTGATGCTTATGGCGGGATACCAGTATTCTGTGATTGCACCGGATCGTATAAGAAATGAGTCCACAATTATGCTGCAGGCAAATTTCATTATTAAAAACCCGTTTGGTAATATGTAAGGAGAGCAAAATGTTAAAAAATCTTTTGCTATCAGTTTGTGTCTCGTTTCTATTAGTTTGTGGAAGTGCGGCGACTGCTCCTGGCAGCAATGTGCAGCAAACCCTTTATTATGGCGGTGATATTATCACCATGGAAGGTGATAAGCCGACCTATGTTGAGGCCGTTATTGAGCGGGATGGAAAAATCATTTATGCCGGTAAAAAATCTGATGCGGTAAATAACTTTGCTGGTAAAACCGTCGAAGTTGATTTACAGGGCAAAACCATGATGCCAGGGTTTATTGAACCCCATGCCCATCCCGTTTCCATCGGTGGATTTATTCTTGCCAATGATATTGTCGCCCCCCATGAATGGCGTATGCCACATAAAACGTATCCCGCTGTCAGTGGAAAAGATAATTACCTGAAAGCCGTAAAAGAGATAATCGATGCAAAAAAAGATAAAACAAAAACAGCTTTAATCTGGGGCTATCATAAATCATGGCATGGAAATATTACTCTAAAAGATATTGATAGCGTTACAGGAGATGTCCCGACAATCATCTGGCAGCGTTCAACTCATGAAATATACCTGAACTCAGCTTGTGCTAAAAAATACGGAATTAAAAAAGGTGATTTGTCAGAAGCAGACAATGAACAGGCAGACTGGGATAATTATCATTTCTGGGAAAGAGCATACCAGATGATGAAAGGCACTAAGCTATCACCATTTTTTGGCGATCAGGAAATGTTGAAAGTCGGGATGGAACGAATTTCCAGACTGATGCTGCAAAATGGTATCACCGCCATGATGGAGCCCAGTTTTCCAAATTCCTCTTTCGAAGATGAATATGCGGTACTGCTGGATGGAACCGAAAAGGCAAAAGCATATACCATTTATCTTATTGCCGGTTTCCCGGAACAGTTTGTTAAAAAAATTGGTAATGATGCCTATGCAGAACATATCGCCTCTCTTCCGGCTAAGTATAATACCGAATACATAAAATTTCTCCCCAACCAGTACAAGACCTTTGGTGATGGGGCAATATATTCTCTGGCTTTACAGTTGCGTGAACCTTTCTTCAACTGTTCCGGATGTAAATCAGAATGGATCATTCCTCTCAAACCGGCCAAGAAAATTTTCGATTACTGGTGGGATAAAAACTACAAAATACATATTCATATAACCGGCGATCTGGCCTTTGAAAAATATCTTGATTTTACAGAAGCAGCCCTGAAGCGTAATCCAAGGAAAAATCACCGCACCACTTTTCACCATATTGGGTTGTTCGATGCAGAACAGGCACAGCGAATGGCTGATATGAATATTGAAGCCTCTGCAAACCCCTATTATCTGTGGGCTCTCGCTGACAAATACAGTGAAACCGGAATGGGGCCTGAAAGAGCTGCAAATATGGTCGCCATGAAAGAACTGACCGACAGAAACATTCCACTTTCGCTTCACTCGGATTTCGCTATGGCACCGGCTGATCCATTACTACTTGCCTGGGTTGCAGCAAATAGGATTGTAGCCAGTGGAAAAGTGATGAACCCTGAGCAAAAAATATCAGTCTACGATGCCATGAAAGGCATTACCATCAGCGCAGCCCGCACCTTTGAAATGGAAGATGTGATTGGTTCCATAAAGGTTGGCAAGGAGGCAACGTTTACCCTTTTAGAACAGAACCCCTTTAAAATTCCTTCTGAAAAAATAAAAGACATTCCGGTTGTTGGCGTTGTGTATAAGGGAAAAATGAAACTGAAAAAAGGTAAATTTGTTGGCAAAGATCGTGATACACACGGCTGTATTGGGTCTGCCGGGTACTCCTGGTGTGAAAAGACACAGAACTGTGAGCGCCCCTGGGAGCTTGCGAAGAAGCAATACTTTGACAATACAAAAGAGGCTTTTGATGCCTTTTGTAACAAATGAGATTGCTTTACCAAGAAGGTAACTCCTCACGGAGTTCATAACTCTATGTTTTTTATTACCTCTGAACTGTAACTGCTCACAGGTGCTCCATATTCGCGCAGGCACATTTGCCCGTTATAGCCCCTCTATACC
>CAMZKN010000044.1 GCA_947311315.1 uncultured Desulfobulbaceae bacterium
AGTAAAGATGTAGTGCCAAACTGCAAACTGGACACTCAGTAACTATCAGTAAACACACAATTTTTTATTTTACGATTTTAAAGTTGGGTTAGTTGGATCTAACGCAGTAAACCGCAAGTAAGTACCTTGGAATATATACTTATTTCCCCAGTTTGATACTTTACTCAATTTCTCGGAGTCTGCGCTTACCTGTTTTTTATACACCTCAAGGGGGTACTGAAAAGAGTGACAGCTTTTACGAAGTAAGGCACTAAAAGATAAAACGGAGTTTTGTGAATATGCACTTTATTTTCTCAGTTTTTAAATGAAGTGTCAATAAAAAAAGTTGAACCGTTCAAAAAAAGTTGAATATGGCGGTGTAAGCTGGTGTTTCTCTACGGGTTAAGTAGAAGAAATGGAATAATTTCTTGTAAAAACGTATCTCAATGTTGATAATATAAATACCGGAACGCATCAATTCTATCTCAACCTGTCAAGGAGGGGAACGATGGCAGCCCAAAAGAAAAACTCACTTCACACTCATATTACCTCAGTGAAAAAAGGAGAGCGTGTTTTTGAAAACGCTTTTCAAAGTGTCAGCCGAATGGTCCTGGAAGGGGAAATCGACAAGGTGATGGTCAATGGCAGAAATACTTTTGACTTCAAGATTTTTCGGGAAGGTAAAAAGCATATCATCGGTATGTACGATGAAATTAACTCTTTTGTCTCCTTTGTGAAAGACGCCTCCCAGGGAGGTTCTTCGGCGGAAATGGCTTTTGTCCTTGTGGGTGAACCAGGGAATGGCAAGACTTTTCTTATTGAATATCTGTGTAGTCTGTATCGGGATTTTTTGTCTATTCCTGTCAACAAAAAATACACTTTTCGCTTTTCGAACCTTGATAAACTTGGTGGTTCCTACGGCAATATAAAAATCATCGAATCCCAGACATACGAAGATCCAATGGTACTGGCGATGAATCTTCAGGAAACCAGGAACGAGTCGTTTGATTACCTTGCCAGAAGATACCGTGCATCGACCCAATTACTCGAAGAATGGAACGATAATTATCGGCCCCTGGGAGCATGCTCCGCTTATATCTGGAATAATATTCGTGAGTATTGTGGAGGTAAGCTTGAAGATATGCTGAAGTTTATTGATATTGTCCCGGTTCCACTGGTGGAAAGCCTGGGTACGGTAACCGGGAAATATCCGGCAAAGGATAAGATCACCTCGTCTGCCGTTGATCTGCTCGGTGAAGAGTCCATTCAACGTCTGTTACATATCTCGGATACCAATAACCCCTATCGTTTTGATCTCAGGCGTGGCGCTCTTGCCAGAGTTGCCGGAGGTGGAATCCATTTCAGCGATGAAATATATAAAAATAAGAAAGATCTTGTTCAGGTCTATCTTGGCATTATTCAGAATCGTTGTATTGAGATAGATGGGTATAAATGGCCGATCGATACACTGATTGTGGCAACAAGTAATAACTCTGAATTTAATCGTTTTCTTGAGGAGAAAGAAGAGGCTCCGATTATTGACCGTTGCCGGATCTGTTACGTTTCGCATAATACCAACTATGTATTGCAGAGTGAGTTGACCAAATATGCGATTGGCAGCGAGTCGAAAACGACACTTACCGGTGATGCGATGCACCAGGATCCAAATCTTAATTATGCAGCCTCGGTTGGAGTGGTGCTGTCGAGACTGCCTCGCTCGGAAAAGCTAACGCCTATCGAAACGATGAAGCTCGCCGCTGGTGAGGTGGCCGGAGAAAAGAGTTTGAAAACACTCTCTGAGGTGATTGATACACTGAGCCAGGAGCATGACATAACCAAAAGATTTGGTCAAAAAGGGCTTGGCCAGCGTAATCTTGGTCGCTCTATCCAGCTTATGCTTGAGAGTTCTGAGACGAATGAAGGTAAATGTATGTTTGCCTACGACGTTTTTCATGCGCTTGAACGGGCCATCCTTGACTATGTTTCAGAGGCAAATGATAGAACGAAGTTTCTCGATGATTTGAAGATTGCCAGGGGCCTTTATCGGGAACGTATCATGACAGAGATGTTTAATGCTTATATGGATGAGCCTCTGGCCATTCGCAAGGATGTCTTGAATTATGTCAATATGATTATCGGTATTGATGCCGAGAACCTGGGCGCTGACAAGATGTGGAAATATAAAAATCCTCAGACTGGAGAGTTGCAGGCGTTAAAGATAGATGAGCGCTATATCAATTCAGTTGAAGATTGCCTTGGCCTGAAAACAGCGGAGCAGAAAAGTTCTTTCAGGACATCGATTCGTAAGATTTACGGTCAGAAAATATCGGTACAGCCGGACTATGATTTTATGGATAATCTCGAGCTGGTAAAGGCCGTGACCGATGTTCGTTTAAAATCTGATATTGCAGGTTCCGGGTCTTTGATCGGAGCTCTGGCCAACAGGACCAATGAGGAAAATCAGAAACTCTATGATCGTATGATTGAAACAATGCTCAATAAATTAGGGTATTGTACGACATGCGCTCAAAAAACGATTGAATATTTCTGTACCCAGGTTGACGAAAATTGACAGCAGCCAGATAAATTATGTAGCGGGGGAAGAGACAGATGACGAATAGACTCCAGACTCTTTACCAAACCCTGAAAGAAAAGGGGCTGACCCCAGAGCAGGATAGAATGATCGCCTACGAGCTGAACCTGTCCCGGCTCGATGGCGACAGCCATCGTTCTTTGTCAAAACCACGTACAAAGAGTTTTTACAGTTATTCTGATTTTGAAATGCTGCACGATGCTTCGCCTCCAAATTTAATGGCTCTAACGACCGTTCAATCCCTTGATTATCTGCTGGAAAAAGATAAACAGCGGGAAAAGGATGGCTTCCCGCGCAAGATTCGGGTGGGAAAGATGGTGAAACCGAGTCAGGACGGCGATGACAAGGTTGTTATTGTTCCCACAACTGTGGAGGAAAAATTTCTCCACGATAAGATCCGTTTTAATGAAGAGGGTGAGGGGGACGGTGATGATCAGGGTTCGGGTGAAGGTGGTGCCGGCGAGGGTGAAGAGGGCGAAGTTATAGATGAAGGACCGGTCAGGCCTGAGCAGGGTGGGCAGGGTGGTGCGGGCTAGGGGGAAGGCGGTGGTCATGATGTGGAATCCAACGCCTATGATCTGGGCCGTATTCTGACAGAGCAGTTTGAACTGCCCAACCTTAAAGATAAGGGTAAAAAGAAGTCTTTAACCAAGTATACCTACGATTTAACAGACAAGAATAGAGGATTTGGTCAGGTCCTTGACAAGAAATCGACCCTTAGGAGAATTGTTCGTACCAATATTGCACTGGGGCGAATCAAGGCGCGGAGTCAGGTTGATACCCAAAACCTGCTGATCTCTCCCAATGACAGAGTGTATCGCATACTCTCCAAAGAAAAGGACTATGAATCCCAGGCGGTTGTCTTTTTTGTCCGGGACTATTCCGGTTCCATGGGAGGAAAACCGACGGAACTGGTGGTTAATCAACACGTTCTCATCTATTCTTGGCTGATATATCAGTATAAAAATCAGGTGGAAACGCGCTTCATCCTGCATGATACAGAAGCAAGAGAAGTTGATAATTTTCAAACTTATTACAATTCAACCGTGGCAGGTGGAACCCAGGTCTCCAGTGCCTATCGTCTGGTGAATGGGATTGTCGAAGAAGAAAGTCTTGAGCGGGACAATAATATTTATATATTTCATGGTACCGATGGAGATGATTGGGATACCAAAGGCGATAAGGCATTGCCGGAACTCAATAAAATGATGAATTGTGCCAGCAGGGTTGGCATAACCATTGCCGAAAACGGCTATGGTATTTCCGGGCAGACAGAGGTTGAAAAATATCTTCGAAAATCCGGGTTGCTTGAAGAGAAAAAAGAACTGCTGCGTTTGGATGTCATTACTAAGGATACCAACGAATCTCGACTCATCCAGGGTATAAGAACACTTATTTCCTGAGCCTGAGAACCACTAAATGTGGTTTGCAGAGGTTCATTGAGAGGTAATATGGAACTGGTCAGTCAACACGCAAAAAGAATTATGGAAGGGTGCAAGGAGCGGGCCCGTGATGCCGGGCTCAGTTTTGAGGATGAAAGCCTGGAATATATAGTCACGAATCGTGATTTTCTCCAGTTGAGTCCTAAAAATGTGATCCCTACGCTTTATGACTACTGGGTTCAGGATGTTGAAGTGTTGAAAGAGCAGGGACAATATGAGTTGTATCCAGGGAACCCATATGAAACCGTAATTAATACCCGCCCGGCAATTTCCTATTATAACGATAATAATCCCGACTGGTTGAACGTGATGATTTTTTACCATGTTCTTGGCCATATAGATTTTTTCAGAACAATCTCTTTTTCAGGCATACCTGGGATTATGATTTTGCCGGAAAAGCGCTGTCCGATAAACGTTTGATTGCAAAACTACGTTCTGAAAAGGGCCGTTGGGTTGATTACATAATAGAGTTTTCCCGTTCCATCGATAATCTGGTTGGATATTTTGATCTCCTGGCCTCGTTTTCAACGGTTAAGAAGAAACCCTCAAGACTGGATTTTTATTTTGATGTTTTTTTGCAGCAAAAAGAGGATAAAAGTATTTCAGGTTATGTGACCGAAATAGAGCGGTATAACGAGTATATACGTGATTGTCCTGAAGATGGAGAAAAGCGCTTTCTCGACGCTGTGAAACTTGAATACGCAGAGTTTGAGTCACTGTACGAGAAATCTCTGGAAAACCAGCAAGAGAGCAAGCAGGATCTGCTGCAGTTTGTGATGAAAAACTCCACCTTTCTCAATCGGGATGAGAATAGATGGATGCTGTCAGTTGTTGAGGTTATTCGCACAACATCACTCTATTTCCAACCCCAGATCAGAACAAAAATAATCAATGAAGGCTGGGCAAGTTATTGGCATGAAACATTGTTTCTGCAAGATGACAGGATTGGAGGCCATGAGGTTGAGTATGCGGCAATAAACGCCAAGGTTACTGCCATGCCCCGGGTGGGTCTTAATCCATATGCCCTTGGTATGCGTCTTTTGGCGTATTTGGAATCACAGGCGGAAGCTGGTAAAATATCGTATGATTACGAAAGAATACATGATCAACATAGGAGAAAACGTTACAATAAATCCACAGGCAAAGGAAAGGAGTTTATCTTTTTTGTGCGTGAAAACTACTGTGATTCGATGCTTGTAAACGCCTTTATCGATCAGGAATTTGTCGATCGGCATAAACTCTTTGTGGCCGATAAAAGATTGAATAAAGAGAGAATGACCTGGGAATATTATGTCAAGAGCAGAAAGGCTGTTCATTACAAACAGATGGTTGCCGATTCTCTCTACCATCCCCCGTCTGTAAATATTCATGTGGATGAGGATAACACCTTGGTTATTAATCATATATTTGAAGGGAAGCCTCTTTTTCAGGAATATATTGAGGGAACGCTTCTCGGGCTTGAGTATATGTGGGGCGACAAGGTCAGCATGTACACGATGGAACCTGAGCCGGTTAAAGCACCGCCGGGGGGTGGCCCACCTCCGGGCGAAGAAACATCTCCCCGTGAGATCCGATGGAAGCGATTCCGGTATACGATGAAAGACAGGAAAATGTCGCGAACGTTGGTTGATTAACCATAAATGGGTACTCTGACAGACAGGTGAAGGTATGCGCGATTTAACCAAAGCCATGGGTAATCTTGAGAAAACCGAAGCGGAATTTAAAAAATTTCCGGTTCTTTCTTTTACCGATTTTTTACAGCAGGTTATTCAATATCCGGATCGGATCATTCGTAATGTGTTTCAGTTGTATTCTGATATGGTGGACACCTTTGTCGGTGCTGGAACCGATGAATATGGGGACGATCCTGAGTCGATACGATTCCTGCAGTATGATTTCAGTGCTCTGTTTGTGGAGGGATCCGACCGGGCTTTTTTGCCGATCGACTCTTTGCCAATCGGCTGATGCGGCATGTGGACAGTTTTAAAACAGGCGTAAAACAGAATAAAATTTACATTTTTGACGGCCCCCATGGCAGTGGTAAATCCACCTTTCTCAATAACCTACTGAGAAAATTTGAAGAGTACGCCAATTCTCCGGAAGGAGTAAGCTATGAAGTGGTCTGGCGCTTAAAACACGATCATCTTGTTGGCGGGGTACACAGCCTCAATTCATTGACGGATAAACTGGCGTGGGTACTTGAAAACGACGGGCAAAGGGAACTGGCTTCTGAATTCAAATGTGCCTGTAAAGATCATGTTACCGCAGACGGGTATTTTGATATACCCTGTCCAAGCCATGATAACCCGTTGCTCCTCATTCCCAAGGAGATGCGTCGGCAATTTTTTGATGATCTTTTTGAAAATGATGAATTCAAATGGCATCTTTTTACAGAAAAAAAATATGAATGGCTCTTTCAGGATGAGCCGTGCACCTTTTGTGTTTCTCTCTATCAGGAGCTTATAAAAAAATACCACGATCCTTTAAAGGTCATGGACTATGTGTTTGCGAGACCCTATGTTTTTAATCGGCGTCTGGGGCAGGGTGTTTCCGTGTTTAATCCGGGAGATAAGCCTTTACGTCACACGGTTTTGAGCAATGAGGTGATCCAGAAAAATCTTGACGCTCTTCTTCCAGGCAGTAAGCGGGTCAGCTATCTTTATTCCAGGTATGCCAAAACGAATAACGGTATTTATGCGTTGATGGATATTAAGTCACATAATACAGAACGATTGATGGAGTTACATAATATTATAAGCGATGGTGTACATAAGGTTGAAGATATTGAAGAAAATGTGAATTCTCTTCTCTTTGCCCTTATGAACCCTGAGGATAAAAAGTTGCTTGATGATATGCACGCCTTTGCTGACCGTGTTGAATTTATTAATATCCCGTATGTTCTTGATTTACAGACAGAAGTTGATATTTATCGGGAAAATTTTGGTAAGCATATTGATGAAAGTTTTCTGCCCAGGGTACTGCATAATTTTGCCAGAATTATTATAGCAACACGGCTGAGAACTCAATCAGAGGCCATGGAAGAATGGATTGGTGGGCCTGAAAAGTATGCACTGTACTGTGACAAACATCTGCAGCTGTTGAAGATGGAAATTTTTACCGGCCATATTCCGGAATGGTTATCTGAGGAGGATGTGTCGAATTTTACCGCAAAGAGAAGGCAGAAGATTGTCGCTGAATCGGAAAAAGATGGCTGGAAAGGGCTCTCTGGTCGTGATTCAATAAAGATGTTTAATGAGTTTTATTCAACATATGTCCGGGATGACAAGCTTATTGACATGTCGATGCTGGGTAAATATTTCAGGGAATTTTGTAAAAATGACCGGGATATTCTGCCCATGGGCTTTCTTGATTCTCTGCTGAGAATGTACAACTATACTGTGTTGCAGGAGGTTAAGGAATCTCTCTATTATTACAATGAAGAGCAGATTTCCAAGGATATAATTAATTACATCTTTGCGGTGAACTTTGAAATAGGAGCTGTGGAATTGTGTGAGTTTACCTCCGATCGTCTTGAAATAACGGATGAATTTTTCGAGCATATTGAATTGCGTTTGCAGGTCGAACCAGCCGATGCTGTAGCATTTAGGAATAGTGTGCAAAAAACTTATACGACTATTGCCCTGCCCCAGGAGATGTTACGTGATGGTTTATTGATCACAGAAACCAGTCTCTATGCGCATCTCTATGAAAAATGTATTCATAACCTGAAGGAAAAAGTACTTGAACCATTTTTGAAAAATGAAAATTTCAGGAGAGCAGTGAAAGTGTTTAACCGTGAAGAGTTTAAAACCTATGACCGGAAGATACAGAATGACATTACCTATATGATGGAAAATCTGCAGAAAAAGCACAACTATTCAAGGCAAGGTGCAAAAGAAATATGCACATATGTTGTAGATAATAATATCGCTGAAAATTTTGCTTTGCCTGTTAAATAAAGAAATGGTGCATC
Source organism: uncultured Desulfobulbaceae bacterium (assembly GCA_947311315.1). Taxonomy (GTDB): domain Bacteria; phylum Desulfobacterota; class Desulfobulbia; order Desulfobulbales; family Desulfocapsaceae; genus Desulforhopalus_A. Next base: position 7,988 of record CAMZKN010000044.1, read on the forward strand.
TTTAAATTATGGTAACTACTCACGGAGTTCACAACTCCAGAGGTTTCAGATCCGCCTTTGAACGATTATCCTCAAAGGTTTTAACCGGAATATCACCAAGCAGTTCTGAAAGATCA
>CAMZKN010000045.1 GCA_947311315.1 uncultured Desulfobulbaceae bacterium
CTCAAATTTTAATCCTCAAAATACTTAATGTATTCCTGCGGTTAAAATTATCACCCGCCTTGAACTTGAAAAAATTTGCAGGTTTTCGTTCAGACACTAAATAGACAAATAATCATCAGGCATATTGCCGGCAGATTCAAGACCGTTGATTGAGCTATTGATGTGATTTTTAAGGGCAATACTGGCTTTGTCACCGTCGTGCTCACTAATTGCATTGACTATTGCCTGATGCTCTGTTGTTGGGGTGTATTCAAATTTGTAGAAAGGGTCATAAAGAATCAGGTATATTCTAGTCCTGTCCAGTAGTTCCTTTATGTAGGTGTAAAGCACCGCATTTCCCGAAAATTCAGCAATTTTAAGATGAAGATTGTCGTTGACGTCATAGTAGTCGTCAGGGTTGCTTTTGTCGAAAACAAGTTCTTCGTTTTGTAGAAGTTCCTGTAAATCATCTATCTGCGCCGGAACAATATTACTGGCGGTTAAGCGCGTTGCCATGACTTCGAGTTGCGCACGAACCAGAAATGTTTCTTTAATTTCCTTCCGGGTCGGGGTTATTACAAAAGCCCCTCTGTTGGGAATTGAGTTAACCAGGCCTTCAGCTTCAAGCCTTTTTATGGCACTTCTCACTGGAGTTCGGCTTACGCCAAGTTTTTGAGCAAGTGCAATTTCCACCAGCTGGCTTCCCTGCTTGATATACCTTTTTCTAATGGCCGTTTTTAATTTCAGATAGACGGCATCTTCAGAGTTGATTTTCTTTGTTTGTTTCATTGGTGTCTGTGCCATTGTGTGGTGTTAGAGGAATACTTATTGTTCTTTTACCATTTTGTCGACAAATGTGTAATCAGAACCGCAAGATATTTTATACAAGAAAATAATCTTTATACAACTAGAGCTGAAAAAGAGTTGACACAAAGGCCCTGAATGGCGTACATATTTTGTGTGCAATCATTGTATACAATTACATTGTACAAAAAATATGAGAAGTTGTAATGCTTAAAAACAAAAAAAGAGAAATACGAAGGGATACGTTTTCTTTTATATAAATTGTGTAACTATTCAGTATACGGCGAAAAAGATCGTAAAAGCACGAGATAGAACAGTTACTAAATTGTTTCAGTACGTTGGCCAGAGTTTAACCAAGAATCAACACAATAGGTACTCCCATGTTTAACAAAATGATCGCAGCACTTCTTCCCTATATGCCCAAAAAACTGGTTTGGATCTTTTCCAAAGAGTATATCGCTGGAGAAACTTTGGCAGAAGCCATTGCTAATGCGAAGAAATTGAATAATGAAGGCATCATGACCACGCTTGATGTTTTGGGAGAATTCATCACAACACTTGAAGAGGCCGAGGAAAATAAGCAGGAGTACCTTGAAGTGATAGAAGAAGCGGAAAAAGCGAAAATCAATGGAAATTATTCATTGAAACCAACATTTTTTGGTCTGCTTATTGATAGAGAAGTCGCGTTTCAACATATTCGAGAGGTTGTGGCAAAGGCGGCGTCCTATGATAATTTCGTTCGTATAGATATGGAAGACTCCCCTTGTACAGATATGGAAATTGAGATGTACAGAAAATTAAAAGAGGAGTTTCCGGCAAACGTTGGTCTTGTGGTGCAGTCGTATTTAAAAAGAACCCATGCCGATATAGAAGGTTTAAAAGATATTCACACAGAAAAAAATCCGGTCAATCTGCGTGTCTGCAAAGGAATTTATGTTGAACCTGCAGAAATAGCGTTCAAAAAGTATGAAGAGGTTAATGAGCATTTTCTGGGTGATATAGAATATATGTTTCAGGAAGGTATGTATCCGGGCATAGCAACGCATGATAAGCCAGTGGTTGAGGGAGCTTTGTCCCTCATAGAAAAACATAAGGTATCAAAAGAAAAGTATGAATTTCAAATGCTCTATGGGGTGACTCCTGCATTGAGAAAATCAATTATGGACAAAGGGCATCGTATGCGTGTCTATGTTCCTTTTGGAAAGCAGTGGTTTGGGTACAGTACTCGAAGGTTGAAAGAAAACCCGAAAATGGCGGGAGTTATAATAAAAGCACTTTTCAAAAAAGGTTGAAAAAAGAAAAAAAGGGGGGGCCATGAATCTTCTCAATAATGCGGTAATTTCCACACCAAAACCAGTAAATGAACCAATTCTGGATTATGCACCAGAGAGCAGGGAGCGAAAGGAAGTAAAAACAGCTCTTACTGAACTGGCGTCGGAACTGTTGGATATCCCACTTATCATAGGTGGCAAAGAAATACGAACGGGAAGCACAGCCTCCGTGGTGATGCCCCACGACCACAAACATGTTCTGGCTGTTTACCACAAGGCCGGCCCCAAAGAGGTTCAGTCGGCAATTGACAGTGCTGTGGCAGCACAATCTATGTGGCAGTCGTTTCGATGGGAAGAGCGTTGTGCAATTTTTCTAAAGGCAGCAGAGCTTCTGGCAGTTAAATACAGAGCGTGGATTAATGGTGGTGCCATGCTGGCTGGCGGAAAAACAATCTATCAGGCCGAAATAGATGCAGCCTGTGAGTTAATAGATTTTCTACGTTTTAATGTTAGTTATGCCCAGCAAATTTACGAGAAACAACCCGAGTCTTCTCCCGGGGTATGGAATTATGTCCAACATCGTCCCCTTGAAGGATTTGTCTTTGCTGTTACTCCATTTAATTTTACGGCTATTGCAGGAAATCTGCCTACCGCTCCTGCCATTATGGGGAACTGCGTTGTCTGGAAACCAGCTTCGTCTCTTGTGTATACACCCTATATGCTCATGCAGATACTGGAGGAAGCGGGTTTACCACCTGGGGTTATAAATTTTGTACCGGGCCAGGGAGCGGATGTTGGTGATGTCTGTCTGGCGGATCCCCATTTGGCCGGGATACATTTTACCGGTTCAACGATGGTTTTTCAGGGAATGTGGAAAACCATCGGAGAAAATATTGCAAAATATACATCATATCCACGCATTGTTGGTGAAACAGGCGGAAAGGATTTCATTTTTGCCCATCCCAGTGCGGAGGTCAGATCGCTGGTCACAGCGATTGTGCGGGGATCTTTTGAATACCAGGGACAAAAGTGTTCAGCGGCAAGTAGAGCATATATTCCCAGGACTCTCTGGGGAGAAGTTGAGGCGGGTTTAAAAAAACAGATTGGTTCAATGCAGATGGGTTCGCCCATGGATTTTGAAAATTTCCTTGGTGCTGTGATTGACAGATCGGCTTTTGATTCCATCTCTGAGTATATCGAATATGCGAGAAGTAATAGTGATGCAGAAATTATTATAGGTGGTGGTTGTGATGATAGTGTCGGTTACTTTATAGAACCAACCGTTATTGTAGCAAGTGATCCACATTTTCGCACCATGGTCGAAGAGATTTTTGGTCCGGTCATAACGGTATATGTTTATGATGACGAAAAATTTGAGGAGACCTTGGAGCTGTGCGATAGTTCATCGTCCTACGCCCTGACAGGATCAATATTTTCAAAAGATAGAAAAGCTGTAAGTATTGCTCTGTCACGATTAGAGCATGCTGCAGGTAATTTTTACATAAACGATAAACCCACGGGTGCAGTTGTTGGTCAGCAGCCTTTTGGTGGCGGGAGGGCGTCAGGTACCAATGATAAGGCCGGTTCCCAGGCAAACCTGATGCGCTGGGTATCCACTAGAACAATTAAAGAAACTTTTGTACCACCGGAAGATTTTGCCTATCCTTTTATGGAAAAAAAGAGGTCTACAAAGGAATAGTTCTTGACAGTGCGTTAGATTGAAGTACAAGCTTTGAAAAGTATGGAGAGTTTGTCCTATTTTTTTACCCCGGTACTTGGGGTTGGTTAAAAGCTGATGCAATGACGGGAACCTTGTTTATGGTTCCTTAAAAAATCCGAAAGTTGATCAAAGAGAATCAACAACAAAGAGGATGGTATGGCCAGGCAGAAACTCAAGGAAATCCTGATAAACCGGGATTGGTGCAAGGGATGCGGTATCTGCGTTCATTTTTGCCCAACGAAGGTCTTGGAGCTGGACGGCAAGGAAAAGTCGACGGCGGTCCGCCCGGAAGACTGCATTTGTTGCAGGATGTGTGAATTACGGTGCCCGGATCTGGCAATCGAGGTGCTGATAGAGGAGGATGGAAATGAGTGAAAATATACGCTTCATCCAGGGAAATGAAGCCTGTGTAGAGGGTGCAATCTATGCCGGCATCGACTTTTTTGCTGGTTATCCAATTACTCCTTCAACAGAAATTGCAGAGCATCTTGCAAGGAGGCTACCTGAAACAGGTGGGAAGTTTATCCAGATGGAAGATGAAATAGCCTCAATGTGTGCCATAATCGGTGCGTCGCTCACAGGTAAAAAAGTGATGACAGCTACCAGTGGTCCCGGTTTTTCTTTAAAGCAGGAAGCCATTGGCTATGCCTGTATGACAGAAATACCGTGCGTAATTGCAAATGTACAGAGAGGTGGCCCTTCAACTGGTAACCCAACACATGTGAGCCAGGGAGATATAAACCAGGCAAGGTGGGGCACCCACGGTGATCACTCAATAATCGCTTTAACCGCTTCAAACCATCAAGACGTCTTTAATATGACAGTCGACGCATTTAATATGGCGGAGACATATCGTACACCTGTTGTCCTGCTGTTTGATGAAGTCGTCGGCCATATGCGGGAAAAACTGGTTATTCCTGAAGAAGGTGAGGTGGAGATTGTCAGCAGGCTCAGAACTTCGCTTGGTAAAGGTGTAGACTATCATCCTTACTTACCACGGGAAGACGGTCGGTTGCCCATGTCTGATTTTGGTGGTGAGCATAAGTATAATGTGACTGGTCTTTTTCATGATATGTGGGGGTTTCCCTCAAACAATCCAAAGACTGTGAATGAGTTACTCAGACACCTTGTGGATAAGATTGAAAATAATGTTCGGTCCATTACCCGTTACAAAGAACATTTTTTAGAGGATGCCGAGTATATCATGGTCTCCTATGGATCATCTGCCAGATCCGCCATCCACCTGGCAAAAAACAGGCGGGCCAAAGGCGAAAAAATCGGCGTATTGGAGTTGCAGTCAATCTGGCCGTTCCCAACGGAAATGGTTCGAGAGAAATGTGCAAATGCCAAAGCTGTTCTGGTCGTTGAGATGAATATGGGCCAGGTAACGGCTCAGGTAAAAGCTGCCGTAAGAAAACCTAACCGGGTCTTTCTTGCCAACAGGATCGACGGGAAACTTATCACACCTGCAGATATAAAAAGACTCCTACGGGTTATCCAGGGGAGGGGAGTATAACATGGCTGTTAAAGACTACTTGCGCGAGAGGTACTTTCCTCATATGTGGTGTCCCGGTTGCGGCCATGGCACTATCCTTAATTCACTTATTCGTGCGGTTGAGGAATTACAACTTCATAAGAATGAGATTGTCATGGTATCTGGAATCGGCTGTTCTGCACGGATTTCCGGTTATGTTGACTTTCATTCGCTGCATACGATTCACGGTCGGGCGCTTACGTTTGCAACCGGCGTAAAGTTAAGCCAGCCCAGATTGAAAGTTCTGGTGCCCATGGGTGATGGTGATGCACTGGCAATTGGTGGCAATCATTTTATTCATGCAGCAAGGCGGAACATTGATATTACCGCAATTGTAATGAATAACCGTATTTACGGTATGACCGGTGGCCAGTTTTCACCACTTTCCGGCCCCGGGGTGAAGGCAACTACTGCACCGTTTACCACCATCGATGACAACTTTGATGTTGTTGAGCTGGCAACCGCTGCAGGAGCATCCTTTGTTGCACGATCCACCGCTTTCCATGTGAAGGAAACGACGGAGATTTTGAAAAAAGCGATCATGCATAAAGGTTTTTCAGTGGTTGAGCTGCTTTCTCAATGCCCAACCCATTACGGCAGAAAAAATAAAGAAGGTGATGCTGCCAGTATGCTTGATTTGCAAAAATCTGGTACAGCAAAAATCGGTTCCAAGGCCCTTGAAAAGAATCCTGCTCTTACCCCAAGAGGGATCTTTGTCGATACTGATAAACCGGAATATTGCGAAGAGTACGATAAGATAATCGCCCATGCGACAAAGGAGAATATCTCATGAATAGAGTACGACTCGTGTTCTCAGGATCCGGCGGTCAGGGTGTTATAACAGCGGCAATTATTCTTGCCGAAGCGGCGGTAATGTACGATGGAAAGAATGCCACCCAGTCCCAAAGCTATGGAGCTGCTGCCAGGGGTGGAGGAACCAGAAGTGATATTATTATTTCTGATCAGGAAATCAATTTTCCCGAGGTGCGGCAACCAAATGTTTTGGTCTGTTTGACACAGGATGCCTATAACACATACTCTTCCATCGTTCGACCCGGCGGGCTTTTGCTGACGGATACCAAGTTTGTCAAGACCACTAAAAAGGTTGATGCCAGGCAGGTGGAACTCCCTCTTTTCGAGGAGGTAATGGCTAAGATTGGCAAACCTGTTGTTTTTAATATCTGTGTTCTTGGTGCCCTCGTTGGCATTACTGAGGTTATACGACCCAAATCGGTTATGTCTGCTGTGGCTGACAGGGTTCCCCGGGATTTTCTTGAGTTGAATAATGAGGCCCTGGATCTTGGTTTTACCCTGGGGGCTGAATCCCAGTAACTGTACTATGACAGCCCGAAGGGAGTAACCCGAGGGCTGTCGGGCGGCTTTGCCTTTTTTCAATTGAGTGTTAATGCTCAGCCTAGGGAGATTTTATGGGAACGCACCCTGCCAACTCTTCATCATGCACCAGAGGTGCTGATATAATAGCCGGAGCGGAAGGGGTCGGCCTTGATCCACGGATTCTTTATGAAGCCGTAATTGATCTTTCGTCTGAAGGATTGCTCACCGCCAATTGTATAAATATGGCCGCAGGAATTCTCCTTGAAGACCTTGGTCTCCCACGGTACTTCTTCGAAAATATACAAAAAGAACCACTTGCCCATCTGTTGCAGTCAATCGCCACCTCAATCAAAGTGGTGGATGGCAGGGTGATTTTATACGGGCGTGTCTCCCAGATAGATTTTGACAGTGATCAGACCAATGTTATCCAAAGGGTGAGGATTGCTACAGAAGAGACCCGTGAAAGTATGGAGGCTGTTCTTGAAACCCTCATCCCCGGGCATCGCAGAGAGTATTATTACAGCCCTGAAAGTCAGTATTTCACCTATATTACCCGACCTGAAACAGTAGCGGATTTTCCAAGAGAAGCATTTGAAGAGTCTCGTTTTCTCTTTTCTTTGGCTGGAGACTTTACAGCAACTCCCAAACCCACTCGGCGGCGATACGAAAAATTTTTACAGCAATTTGAAGAATCTACTCTTCCCCTGATCGAGGTTTTTAATCTACCCGAAACGGGGGAAACCAGGTTGATGTTCAATTCTGACTTTGAATCACCACAACTTCCAGTGCTAAGAAAGATCCTGGCAGATCATGATCTGGTGCTTGTGCGAGGGTACTGGGAACCCTATTTATGTCAGTCGACTGTGCCTTCTTCCGTTTGTACGCTCTATGTTGCAGGTGAATTGAGCCGCAAAAAAGAAGATGCTCTGGTTAAAGATCTCTGCTCTTTTCTCTCTTTTGCCATAAGTCCGGTAAAAGATCTTTATCTACAGTCAAAGATACGTTTTCAGGAAATGCTTTTTGCGGGAAACAGTATTGATTTCACACACCTTTTTATTTTCAAAGAAAGTGAAAATGTGACTGATCGGGAGATTCTGGAGAATCTTGCCAGTAAAGATCAGAGGGAAGCTTTTGCCAAACGTATCCAGAGTTCCAATAAATCGACCTACGCCGGGCCTGTTATTCTCGAAACGGTGAGCAACCACCCGGATCTTATCACGTTTCTTTACGATGTCTTTGAAAAACGATTTTCTCCACAGATAAAATCAAGAATCTCGGAAGAAAAACTCCACGAAAGATGGCTTGAGTTTGATAAAATCATAGCCAGCAGGTTTATTGATTTTCCGTTGGGCTATGAGATTTTCAGGTTTATGTTTAAGATTATCACCGCAACCAGTAAAACCAACTTCTATAAACCTGAAAAGCGCTCCTTTGCCTTTCGTTTCGATAACTCGATTCTTGATCCGCTTGTTTTCAGCCAGTATGTCTTTGGAATTTTTTATGTCAATGGTCACTATTCCTGTGGAACACATCTAAGGGCAAGCGATATAGCCCGAGGTGGTTTGCGGCTTATTCGTGTTTCGCAATCCAACTATGACACGGAACTTGATAATGCAGTTTTACTGAACTATGCCCTTGGGCCCAAAGCACAAAGACTGAAACATAAAGATATCTGTGAAAGTGGCTCCAAAGGTGTGGTTGTTCCCCTGCCCCAATACGCCTCTTACAGAAAAGAAGCCTTAAACGATTACACCGAAGGTATTATGGATCTGATGCTGCCTGAGGATTCGATTGTCGATTATTATGGCAAACAGGAGATGGTTTTTTTCGGGCCGGATGAGGGCACTGCACCTCTCATGGATGCAGTCGCTTATCACGCAAAAGAAAAAGGATATCAGTATTGGCGCACCATAACAACCGGTAAGAGTTTTGGGATTCCCCACGATACCTACGGTATGTTGAGTAGTGGCGAGATTTTTGGTCTTTTTGATCAGGGAGAAGACGGGGTAGAGCTTGAGATTGATGGTAAATCTGTTCTCCTGACAGATGATATGGACGCCCTGTATGGAGAAATCGGTGATCGCATTGAAACCAGTGGTATGACCACTACCTCAATCATGAGTTCTTTTCGAACGCTCATTGATCATGCCAAGGCCAGTGAAAAAACCTTAAACCTGATGATTACCGGTGGTCCGGATGGAGATCTTGGAGCGAACCAGATCCAGTGTTATAAAGGAAAAATATGCCTGATCATAGATGGTGGATCAATTCTTTTTGACCCAAAAGGGCTTGATAAAAAAGAACTGATGAAGCTTGCATTTAAGCGAAATTCTTCACCGAGATTGAATTCTCTCGATTTTCCCGTAGAAGCCTTGAGCGAAAAAGGATTCAAGGTACCCATCAATGAAAAAAATATAACGCTGCCGGACGGAACCCTGGTGGAGGATGGAGCACTTTTTCACAAAACCTTTCTCTGTTCTTCTGACACTCGTAAGTATATTGAGGCGGCGAATATTCGTGCCTTTATTCCTTGCGGTGGCTTTAAAGATACAATTAACAGAAGTAATATCAAAGAGTTTCTCGATGTTTTCCAGGAACTGAAGTTTATCGTGGAAGGGGCTAATGTCTTTTTTGATGATGCCTCGAGAAGACATATTGCCACCCGGACAGATATCCTGCAGATAAAGGACTCCACCGCCAATAAGGGCGGAGTCTTCAGCAGTTCGATTGCCGAGGTTCTGACAGCGTTTCTCTATCAGGATAATTACGAAGAGAAGTTGTTGAACGATACGGCCACGCGCTGGGGTCTGATACGGGACATCCTGGTGCTAGTGGACAAATACTCCCGGCTTGAAACCGATCTTTTATTGAAACTGCATGCGGCTGATACTACCGTGCCACTGTTTGATTTATCAGAGATAAGCAGTGAACAGATCTTTGCCTTGCAGGATACACTTGAAACACGTCTGAAAGAGATATTGTCGGATGACTCCCTGGTCTGGAATATCATGAAGTTGTATGTACCGTCTGTTCTTGTTGAAAATCTTGGTGAGAAGGCCATAATGGCACTTCTCAATGCAGATCAGCTCCAGCCATACAGGGATGCCATTATTGCCAAAAAAATGGCATCAATGGCGTTTTATCGCTTTGGTGAGCGATGGGAAGAATACCTTGGGGATATCGAAAAAGATTTTATCGGTTCCCTGCATGCGGTTTTTGAGAAATAAACTGGCAGGTACTGGTCTTGACGGATCACTATCTGAAACATTATATTTTGAACACACTTTAAAAAGGTTGTAAGTCCATGCTACTAGAACAGAATAAACGGCAGATTTTGCATATCCTTTCCGAAAACCTGAAAGTTCCACAACCTGAAGTTCTCGATTCCACAACAATTGCTGAAAAACTGAATATGGACGTTCCAACGACGTGCCAGTTGGTGAAAATTCTCAATGAGACTGGAGAAGTTGTCAGCGATCAGGATGGGGAACATTGCCTTATCACCTCGGATGGGTTGCACTGGCTTCATGATAAAACCGCTGCACGAGGTTAGGTGTTGCGAAGGAGATCGTCACCCTGAAAAGGTCTCATCTTCTTTTTTTACCTTTTTTCGAAGATTCGGTTTGTTCTTTGAAAAACCAGCGGGTTGGTACACAGGGTGGGAGCATGTCGTATGGTCGCCCCAGTTGGTGGAGTTTTTTCCATGTGCCATCCGGTGAAAGAAGTGCACTCTTTTTGCCGTTGATGACAACTTTAGGTGTGACAAAATCCGGGAAGGCTGCGATCTGTCTATCACGTATTTTTTTCAAAAACGGTTGAAAATAGTGACACGAGTGATTTATAACCAGTTGTAAAGGGTCATATTTTTTCTCAAGATCTGGTGAGTAGGCGGGGATTCCGGCCGGGTTTGTGAAATCACACTGTGTTGCATCTTTGGAGACAATAGGGCTCTGAGATTGGTAACCGAATGTCTCTGATATCCAGAGTGCAACTGGGCCATGTGTTTCTTCCGCTTTTTTTACCGTCCGGTAAGGGTGTTCGGTGGTAACATCTCCATTTACGACATGAAAATGTATCTGATCTTTAAATCTGCTTTCTCTTTTTAGGATCTGCACTATTTTCATTGCATCTTCCCGTGATTCCTTTGATTGTTCAAAAGAATATACTGTGACTGTTGTGCCCCTATGAACAAAAGGGATTGTGCCGACAACGGACAGTATGCCTGTTCCTGAACCAAACTCACAACCTATCACTTTGGCAGGCAGATTTTCTGGGGGTTTTAAGTGGAGTATATGGTGAACCAGAGCGGCGGTTGCTCTTGTATCCAAAATGCAATCCAGTGCGCCCAGATGCCTGGAATGCCGATCGAGTATTTTACCGAGGTCATCCTGACGGCGAATCTGTTGTCGAAGGGCGTTGAGCGGATCTTTCCCGCGTTGCTGGTTGCGGGTCGCTTTTTCATGAAGAGATCGGTTTTTCCTCATGATACTTTTAAAAGCGGTTTCATCGAGCTGGAAAAGGTTTTGAATGTAGAGCCGTGTGAATCTGGCGACCTTTATCGCTTCCTGTTTGAAGGATATATCGGTAGCATTTTGGTCGACAAGGTCATCGTAGGCTTTGGCCAGCAAGATTTCCAAAGAGTGTTGTTGAGTCATGAGCGTTGTGTATAGAGCTGTTCATAGGGATTCAGAAAAAGAATGAAAGATGTAACTGTTCAGCACCACGCTGGGAATTACGTATAACATATGAGTCTAACTGTTTAGCAGTGCCTTACATGTTCATAAGCAGTCCGATTAGCTATACACCTGTATGCTGAGCGGTCTGATCGTGAACAGGTGAGGTGCTGCTGAACAGTTACTGAAAGATAAGCTATCCTTCTCTCCTGTCTTTAGTACCTTACTCCGTAAAAGCTGTAGTAACAAACAAGAAATTGAGCGGAGTATTTAACTGGGAAAATAAATATATACTTCCAAGGTACTTACTTGCGGTTTACCGTGTTAGCAAGTTATTCTTCTGTTGGTCTTGGTTATTTGGGGAATGAGTACTATATTTTGGTGTGTTTTTGCAAAGTACCCTTTATTTAAAATGAATCTGGCGAGGCCAGGAGGATAGAATTTATGCTAAATATATACCGAGAAGAAGCGAAAAAAAGAAAAGCTCTTTACCTGCCTCCCTTGCCAGTCAACCGTGAACAATGCCAGGAAATAACTCGATTACTCGAGTTGGGAGATGGCGACAGTCAATTTCTTCTTGATCTTCTCGCAAACCGGGTAGAACCCGGTGTATCCAAATCCGCTAAAGTTAAAGCTTACTGGTTGAAACGGGTGGCTCTTGGTGAGGTGAAGGTCGATGTTCTTGAGCCGAAGGCGGCAATCGATATGCTCTCTCAAATGGGCGGCGGGTACAATGTTGGGGTACTCGTCGACCTTTTGGCTGTAGATTCTCTGGCATCTTTTTGTGCTGATGCACTAAAGGGGTTGACCAAGGTTTACGATAATTTTGAACGGATTGCAGAGCTTGCTGCGACTAACCAATCTGCAAGAGAAGTTATTATCTCCTGGTCAAAGGCTGAGTGGTTTACCGGTGTAAAAGAACTGCCGGAATCAATGTCTGTTACACTATACAAAGTGGATGGTGAGATCAATACCGATGATTTTTCTCCGGGCAATCAGGCCCAGTCCCGGGCGGACATTCCCCTGCATGCCACTTTTTTCGGGGGTAAACGTTTTCCGGATGGTATCGGGGCAATAGCCCGCTTTCGTGCAGAGAACAAACTGGTTGGTTTCACAGGGGATGTGGTGGGAACCGGTTCTTCGAGAAAATCGGCAGTAAATTCTCTTTTATGGCATACAGGTGAAGATATTCCCGGCGTACCCAACAAGAGAACGGGGGGCGTTGTGTTTGGCGGTACCATTGCCCCGATATTTTATGCAACGGCAAGAGATGCGGGCATTCTCCCGGTTGAATGTGATGTGGCCTCCCTTGCCACCGGTGATACAGTGACGCTCGATTTACGCAACTGGGTTCTTAAAGATCAAAATAATAGACACATTGCGATCCAGACGCCGCCTGTGACCCTGCTTGATGAATATCGTGCAGGTGGTCGGCTGAATCTTATAATCGGCAAGCAGTTGACACGTCTGGCCTGTGATCATTTAGGTGTGGATTTTCCGGAAAATTTCAAGAAAATTGATAATCCCAGGCCCAAAAAGAGCCAGGGCTATACTCTGGCCCAAAAGATGGTGGGACGGGCCTGTGGGCTTGAAGGTGTTCTGCCGGGTACAGTTTGCGAACCACGGATGACTACAGTTGGATCCCAGGATACAACCGGGCCCATGACCATGCAGGAAATTGAGGAGCTTGCCTGTCTGCGGTTTAAAGCTGATCTGTTTATGCAGTCTTTCTGTCACACTGCAGCCTATCCTAAAGCCTCTGATTTTGACCGTTGGCAGATTATGCAGGAGACGACGGTTGATTGCGGTGGAGTCGCATTAAAACCCGGAGATGGCGTCATTCATCCCTGGCTTAATAAAATGCTGGTGCCGGACACAGTGGGGACGGGCGGAGATTCCCATACCCGGTTTCCTTTGGGAATTTCATTTCCAGCCGGTTCCGGTCTTGTTGCATTTGCGGCGGCACTTGGGTTTATGCCGATGGAAATGCCCACTTCTGTTCTTGTTCGTTTTCATGGTAAACGGCGGCCGGGGATCAGTGTTAGAGATATGGTGAATGCAATTCCCTATGTGGCTCTGCAAAAAGGGCTACTCACCGTTCCAAAAGAGGGTAAAAAGAATATCTTTGCCGGAACTGTACTGGAAATTGAAGGAGTCGATGATCTCAGTGTGGAGGAAGCCTTTGAGTTAACAGATGCATCAGCTGAAAGAAGTGCGGCGGGATGTGCAGTCAGCCTGCCGGTTGAAACGGTGGTGGCCAGCGTTGAGCGCAATGTGGCTCTTTTAAAAACATTGGTGGAGGATGGATACAGTGATCGCCACTGTATTGAACGTCGTATTGCACAACTTGAAGAATGGCTTGGCAAGCCAGATCTTTTGCGGCGGGATGAAAACGCGGAATATGAAGCCATTATAGAAATTGATCTTGCCGAAATCACAGAACCACTTCTGGCCTGTCCCAATGATCCAGATGATGTGAAAAAACTGAGTGAGGTTGCAGGAGAAAAAATCGATGAAGCGTTTATCGGTTCCTGCATGACACATTTGAGTCATCTTCGATCTGCTGCACATCTTTTGGATGGTGAAAAGTATGCGGAAGCACGACTATGGGTAGCCCCATCCACCCGGATGGATCGCGATACAGTGCAAATGGAAGGTGGTCTCTCTGTGTTTGCCCAAGTGGGGGGCAGAGTGGAGATTCCAGGTTGCAGCTTATGTATGGGTAACCAGGCTCGCGTTCGACCTGGAACAACTGTAATTTCCACATCCACCCGAAATTTTGACAATCGCCTCGGGGATGGCACAAAGGTGTATCTTGGCTCGACCGAACTCACAGCTATAAGTGCTTTGCTGGGCAATCTTCCAACGGTACAGCAATATTTTCAGTTCCTTGAAAGCAAAAGTCGTTGACAGTTTCATGGCGTGATCATGAAAATTTTGACAAAACGGGAGGAGTGGTGTCGTTTGAGTTACATTGATTGTTAGAGTAAGCAGGATGTCGCTTATTTACTGGTTTTACAGTGAAATTGATGATGTTTCTGGTGTTTTTGTCAGGAAAGTTGTAGTAATTATGGTATAGTGTATCTATTCTTGACCAACTGTAATGTAATGAAAGTCAAAATGACCAAATCAGTTACCACCGTAGTTACCTGGGTTCGCGGCGTCTTTTGCAAGGTATCCAATATTGAAGTATGGATAAAAGAGTTTGCTAAAAGAACACCACCTGGTGTGGTAATGGAACCACAGAACAATCTTGTTTTTGATGGTAGCAAAGGAATCTCTGCTCAAAATTTTGCTCATTTCCGGGGAAACAACAAAAAAAGCCGTATTTTAAAAAAGTTGTATGTTAATTGCAATCTGCCGCTGTCCACTCTTGCAACAAATAGCGGAAATTTTCTGGTTGGTACTTTTCGGGATAAAGTTCCAAAGGAAGTCTTAAAACCTCGTATTCCTATCTGGCTGCAGCTTTCAATAGCCACCATGCTCGTCCTTGCTGTCTCCATAGGTATTCTCAGTTATGTTATTAAAGAACGTCAGAAAGAAAAGCTTTATGACCACGTACTCAAGTTGAGTACTGTCAGTTTGAAGCATATTGCACAAAATGCCAAAATACCGTTGCTCACCGACGACGCCCTGACCTTGAATATGCTGACCAATAATGTTGCTTCGGTTGATGGTCATTTTTATGCATTTATTATCAATAATGATAAAATAATCAAAGCACATACCGACCATGAAAAAATAGATAAACCATTCAAACCCTTCGATCCGGCCGGTGAAGTTTCCCACAAAGATGGTGTTACCTATTATTATTACACACGCCCGGACAAGACCCGGATACTGAATCTCAGTATGCCGATTATGTTTCAGCAGAAAAAACTTGGAGAGGCACATGTCGGTCTTTCTGTTGATTTTATGCATAATCTTTTTATTGATGAGAGTGCTTTTCTCTTCTGGGCTACGTTTATCATTATTATTTTTGGAATGGCAATTGCGGTGGTGTTTAGTCTGCGCTTTTCTCAGCCCTTTTCAAAGCTGGTTTCCGCAACTTCAGAGATAGCCAGGGGCAACTACCAGCACAGAGTTGACATAAAACGTAACGATGAGCTGGGAACTTTGGGGGATGCCTTTAATCGGATGGGGCGTGAGTTATCTCAACAGTCCCTGATACGGGAGTCTTTTGGTAAATATGTAGGTCCTGAAATTCTCAGTATGATAACCAGGAGTCCTGAGCAGACCTGGCTGAAGGGACGTAAAAAGAATGCCTCAATTCTTTTTGCGGATATTCGGGGTTTTACCGCATATGCTGAAGAAAAAGAACCGGAAGAAGTTGTGGAAAAACTCAATGAATTTTTTGCAATTGCCACCAGAGTAATTTTGAAAGAAGGTGGTTATGTCGACAAGTTTATTGGAGACTCGGTTTTGGCTGTATTTGGTGTGCCGGTGTGTCAGGAAGACCATGTGGAGCGTTGCCTCAAGGCAGCGGTAGCAATACAGCAGGCATTAGCTGAAGCGGATGGGGTGAATAACCCTCTTTTGCAGTCGGTTGGTATTGGTATTGCCTCCGGTGTGGTGGTTGCCGGCAATATAGGCTCTGCTGTGAAAATGGAATACACTGTTATTGGTGACAGCGTAAATATTGCTTCATACCTCAATGGCCTTGCGGCTGCCGGAGAGATTATTATTGATACGAATACTGAACATCTCAATGATTGTGTAGAGTTTGAGCCTCTGCCACCACAAAAAATAAAGGGTAGAAAGGAAGTGGTTGAGATTTTTCGAATAAAAACATAAGGTTGTGATCTTTGTGGGTAACTTCTCCAAAAGTGTTGGTAAAATAAAGCGTGCGTTCGAACCCCTGCCCTTGTATGATGGGAAGCATGAAAAGCACATTCGATCAACTCACCAAAAACATTCCCAAAGAAGACAAAGAAA
>CAMZKN010000046.1 GCA_947311315.1 uncultured Desulfobulbaceae bacterium
TACAACAAAACACAAAAACAACTCACTTCAATAAAAGCTATGTATGGCCTTCCACTGGTTAAAGATTTTCGTAAGATGCTATGCGACGGTTAGAATGGACTTTACCAACACTTTTGGAGAAGTTACGTATTTTCTTTGTTGCTGTAATACCGTCCATAACCGGCATACGAATATCCATCAGAATAATATCGTAACTCTTTTTACGTATTGCATTCAAAGCAACAAAACCATTCTCCGCCGTATCGAGTTCCACCGGGTAATCTTTAAGATACGCCTTAAAGACATCAATATTCTCTCGGGTGTCATCAACAGCCAAAATTTTCATTTTGGGGAAATCTTCCGGAGAAATAAGCGAGGCATCAACCCGTAGTTCTTTCCGGGCCGACGTTGCAACTGGAGGAAGAGACAAAAAACAACTGAAGATTGATCCTTTACCCAGAATGGACTGTACCGTCAACCTCCCACCCATTGCCCTGGTCAGCTTTTGACTGATAGAAAGACCTAACCCGGCACCACCATACTGTTGATCCTGAAGGACACCGGCCTGAACAAATCGATCAAAAATGATTTCCTGCTGATCTTCAACTATGCCAATACCAGTGTCAATAACACTGAATATAAGATTTGGTTCACCGGAAAGTTCTTCATTTATTTTCAGGATAATAGAGCCCTTCTTCGTAAATTTGACTGCGTTATTGATCAGATTCAGTAGAATTTGAAATATTTTCAATGAGTCCCCAACCCGTTCCATTACCAGAGACGGATCATGTTCGACATGAAAATCGAGCTTTTTCTGGAGACAAAGCGGTAAGGCTGAAGCCTCAAGCTGGTCAATAATTTTTTGCAGACTAAACGGCTCTGGCTCTACTGCAATCTTACCAGCTTCTATACGGGAAAATTCCAGTATATTATTGAGAATTTCCATAAGCTGCCTGCCGGTTAACCGCAAACTGCTGAGATATTGGCTTTGAGTGGGATCAAGCTCTGTTTCGGCAAGCAGATTAGCCATACCGAGGATTATATTGAGCGGAGTTCTAATTTCATGACTCATATTGGCCAGGAAATCAGATTTCGACCTGTCTTCTAAACGTCCCTGCTCATGATAGTGCTGTATTTTAACATTCGCCTGCTGTAAAAGGCCTCGGTTGATTGTGTCAATCTTTTTCTGGTGATGAAGTTGTCCCTGCAAGCGGGATATTTTTTTTTGCAGGTAAGCGCATTCGTCTTCAAGTTCTTCTATGCGTCTCTTTCCATCTGATTGTCTATTATTTTCCATTAGTTGCATCACGCAGAATGGAGTTGCCCTGAAAAAGAAGCTGCAGTATCTTATTTTTTGAACAATCTGGACTCAGATCAATACGAGTCACAGACTCCCCGGGCAGAATAATCTGATTGGTTTCAGTACCATTTTCAACGCAACCCGCTTTCAAATGGCCAAAACGCGCAAAACCTCCCACCTCAGCCAACAAAAGCAGCACATCATCCATACTCCCATCGTGGTAAATATCCTTAACACCACTGTTTTCTCCCAGTTTTTCCTGCAACAACTCTTTAAGATCAGGGATATTTGACTGGAGTGTTCTCAAGGCAGGAGCAGATGATGTACCATCACTTACAACCTCACCTGCAACCGGATCAAGTGGAACCTCTTCAGATTCATCTTTTAGGCCCACAGCTTTCATTATGATGGGCTGCAATTCACTGTGGATTTTATCTTCCCTGGGACGACATTCATTACCAATAATAATAGTCACAACATCCCAGCTAAACACCTTATATGCAGCCTCAATCCCATATAATAAACCTATCCTGGCATCTAGCAGCTGACCGTCAATGAAATAGAGAACCCCACCCTCCTGGGAAACCTTGTTAATAATACGAATGGTACAGGTTTTTGCGTCCATTTCCATAAGTTGCAGAAAAACCGTTGGGGAAACATCATTCATGATCCCACCATCGGCCTCTTTCTGCAAAGTTTTCATGACCGCTGTATGAAGATCATCCACCTGAAATGGTTTTCTGAAATAATCTACAATCCCAGGCGTCTTAGTAAGGTTTCCCATTTCAGCTACAACAGTTCCTGAAATAATAATCACAGGAATATCCGGATATTTCCCTCGAATATGCTGAATCAGGCTCATACCATCCATACGCGGCATAATCAGATCAACGATAACAAGGGAAAAGGCAATTTCTTCCATTTTCTTCACAGCTTCAAAACCGTCGCTGGCCATGACCACAGTATACGTGTCCTTAAAAACGGCCAAACTTTTTCCAATTGCAATCCGTAATATCGGATCATCATCTACAAAAAGAATCTTCCTTGCCATTATTTCCCGATCCCTGCATTAACCATTTTTAGCATTTCAACTGGCCGTCCAGATTGAACTTCAGCAACAACTACACTGTTTCATGGTACCCATTTTTCTCACCCCAGCCAAGTTATTTACAGACCTATCCGGCTAAAAACAGAAGATTTTCGATAAAACTCCTCGTTTTCAGGATAAAAGGGCAAGCGGGTACCCGCAAGGACTCTCCGGTAAAACAATTCACGCAGATTCAACAGGAACTTGCCGATTAACTGCAACTGTAAAAATTAGCCATCAAATACTCAACCGAGACGAAATCTTAACTCTTTTTCTGATATTCCACGAAATAGAATCTATTGTCATGTTGATAAGTGCGGTACAGATAATAAGCAGTACCGCTGTATCGAGATGATCCATGCTGATGGCACTGTCAACATAATGCCCAAGTGTATAGATACCCAAAATTCCCAGGATTGCCGACTCCCGCATAATCACCTCCCAGCGATAAAATAAAAACGCCATTAACTGCCCGTAGCAACGTAACTTCTCCAAAAGTGTTGGTAAAATAAAGCGTGCGTTCGAACCCCTGCCCTTGTATGATGGGAAGCATGAAAAGCACATTCGATCAACTCACCAAAAACATTCCCAAAGAAGACAAAGAAAA
>CAMZKN010000047.1 GCA_947311315.1 uncultured Desulfobulbaceae bacterium
CTCACTTCAATAAAAGCTATGTATGGCCTTCCACTGGTTAAAGATTTTCGTAAGATGCTATGCGACGGTTAGAATGGACTTTACCAACACTTTTGGAGAAGTTACGATAGTACTGTTCTGCTCTTTTTCAGGGCCCTAAGGCAATTGAAGGAAAAACTGTTGTTGCCAAGTGACCATTGAGTGAGCAGGTCTGCATACCAGAAACAAAGGCGCATAGAATGATAAATATTCATAAGCAAAAGTTTTTATATGGTTATCTGGGCATACTCCTCATTCTTTTCAGTATTGCTCCAACTGCATTTGCCAATGTACCGATCACTTTTTTACCTCCTGCCCAAGGGACAGGTAAGATCGATGGATATGGACAGGAAAATGAGCGATTGGAGGATATTATTAATAAAGAGCTTGCTCTGGATGATACCGTCTATATGGAAGCAAAGGTGAAAACTATTCTTGACACTTCCGGTCGGAAGAGTTCTTTGATTGTCTACATGTTGTATAAGGACACATATTCAATCGATACTGCCAGGATTGATCTGGATGACAATCTTATACCGGTTCTTACGGATCCAGACTATGTGGAAATCGCTGAAGATTTTCCAAATTCCGGCGGCACTTGGGCAACATGCCCAGACAGCAGTGTGCAGATGGTTTTTTCAACCATGGAAACCGGGATACCAACAGCGATTCAGGCCGTGGACAGGGCTGCACAGATTGCCCAAAGTAAAGGATTCAAAGTGAAAATTCTTAAGGGGCAGCAGGAAAATACCAATGCTGTCAAAAGCTGGTTGAGCTGTTCCAATCTGATCCAATATGGCCGTGTGGGACATGGAAATACTTATGGCATAATGCTTGCTGATGGCATGTTAAGCCATAACTATTTTAAATCATTATCCCAGACAGCTCTCGCGGACAAGGTTCTCTACTTTAACTCCTGTCAAACCCACAATGATCCATTAAAATCATCCATTGTTAATGCAGGAGCCCAGAAGTTTATTGGTGGTATCACTGATCTTCTTATCGGTCCTTCTGAGGAAGTTTTCAAATGCTGGCAGGCAAAAGTCGTATCCCAAAATAAGGCAATGACTCCATCGTTACAGACATGTCAGAATCTCCATCCTGATGCTGGCCAGCATGGTATCTCCGGCAATGGATCAGATCATATGAAAACCGGTAATCAGCCGCCTCCTCCCGTATCCAATGAGTTGGAAAACGCCAAGCCTCTTAAAAATATAAACGGCGCCCAGGATTCCTGGCAGTACTTTAAATTCAAAGTTCCCGCAAAGGCCAGTAACCTTGAAATTTCGATCAGCGGTGGCAATGGAGACGCGGATCTCTACACCAGATTCGGCCAGAAACCAACGTTTAATACATATAATTGTCGCCCATGGGAGGATGGTAACAACGAAACCTGTGATCCTGTGGCAACTCCTCAGCAAGGATATTATTATATAGGACTTAATGGATATAATTCTTTTTCCGGCGTTACATTGATTGCAAGTTACGAAAAGGAAAACACCGGAAATACCGGCAATGAACTGGAAAACGGTAAGGCAAAGAGCAACCTTGCTGCATCCCAGGATCAATGGCTTTATTATAAAATCAAAATTCCGGCTGGTGCTAGTGATCTGAGAGTTTCCATCAGCGGCGGGAATGGTGACGCAGACCTCTACACCAGATATGGTTCCAGACCTACGGATTCGAAGTTCGACTGCCATCCCTATCTGGATGGAAACAATGAATCCTGCGAGCCAATAGCTAATCCGAAAACAGGCTATTATTATATCGGTATTAAGGGTTGGTATAACTTTTCGGGAGTCAGCCTGGTCGCACACTATAATAGTTACAGCGGCTGTGAAGAAGATGATCCTGATTGTTCACCAGATACTGATGATGAGGAATTTGATTTTAACACCTTTTAAATGATCCTCTCTTTGTCTGAGGCGATGAGGTTGCTCGGTTACAGTAGCCTCATCGCTTCAAAATAAACCAGAACTTAATATACAAACAAATGATGAAACCATTTTTCTTCAATCGCCTCTTTCTTTTCTTTCTTCTTACCTTGCCTGTCGGAACAACTATGGCCTGTACAAATAAGGACGTACCCGTTAAAATTATTGAAAAAAATAGTTCCTCCAGCCTGCAGTCTCCAGAAGAACAAAAGCTGATCATTGATGCTGTTCGGCAGCAGTTTCTTACAAAGGACTCTGCCCCCTGTTATAGCCAGGTGAAAATAGAAATTCTTCCGGATTCCACGCCTGACCGTAAGCACTACCTTGTCTATCTGATGTATCGAGACACGTATTATGTGGAGACAATGGGAGTTACTACTGACACAAAAAATAGAATAATCGATATTGACGAAACACCTTTTAAATAGCTTTCTGATGTTTATTCTCGGACAAGTTCCTTGTCATTATCTCTTGAGGATTGTTTTTTTACCTCTTGCCGTCGGCATTTTTCCATCAAGAAAACATCTCGACACATTGGTCTCTCAACATATTGAACTTGTTGAGTATTCAGTTTCTTTGATCTGTGGTTTGATAGAACTGACTGAATGTACGGAAAAATTCGAACGTAATGTCAAGCTTACCGATGATACACGTTTTTCTGAAATAAACTTGCTTTATCAATGTCAGATCGTATAAAATGTGAGTCTCATGTATGCAAACTATTTCGGACTGAGTGAAAAACCCTTTGCCATTGCTCCTAACCCTCGTTATCTGTATATGAGCGAGCAGCACAGGGAAGCGCTAGCTCATTTGCTCTATGGTATTAACAGTGAAGGATGTATTGTTCTTCTTACGGGTGATGTGGGTACAGGAAAAACGACTATTTGTCGTTTGCTTATTGAACAGCTGCCGGAATCCACAGATGCTGCCGTTGTTCTAAATCCTAAGCTGAGCATTATTGATCTGCTTAAAACACTCTGCGCAGAACTGAAAATTTCTGTTGAACATCCATCACCGTCAGCTAAAACGTATGTTGACAGGCTCAATGAATTTTTGCTGAAAGCGCATGCAAGGGGAAGAAATACAACTCTTATTATTGACGAAGCCCAGAATCTTGATAAAGAGGTTCTGGAGCAGTTACGCCTTTTGACAAATCTCGAAACCAATACTCAAAAGCTCCTGCAGATTGTTCTCATCGGTCAGTCTGAGTTGCGGGATATTTTTAAGTCTTCGGGATTTGCGCAAATCAACCAGCGCATTACAACACGATACCATTTAAAACCATTAAAATCCGATGATGTGTTTTTTTATATACAGCATAGATTGTCGATTGCCGGCGGCATAGGGGGGGCCTCACTGTTTTCGAAAAGATCTATTCGTTTTATTGCAAAATTTTCACAGGGCATTCCACGATTGGTCAATCTTTTGTGCGATCATTCACTTCTTGGAGCTTATGCAGGGGATAGGGATCATGTCGATATTGCCATCGCGAAAAAAGCAGCTCGCGAATTAACGTCTGAAAAGACTGGGGCATATATCTCTCCTAAAAGAATAGTTTTGGCAATTGGATTGTTGACGCTGGTTTTAGTTTTGCCTGCTGTTATTTACTTGTCTTTCAGCGCTGAAGAAATTCCATTTGTTCAACAGCTCAAAACTGTTATTACCGGTTCGGTTGATACAAAACCGCTGACAAATGAACCGTTGTCAGTACTTACAGAGAATGAATAATGCGAGATTTTTCCATAAACACCCAAAAGTTACGAAGTATCTTTTTACGAGTTCATCAATGAAATGACATGTCATTTATACTGAATGCGCTGAAAAAATCCGAGAAGGAAAGGCAGCTGTACGAAAATCCGCACTTGCATGTTGTCCATGGTTGTCCGCCTTCTTTTAAACGGAATGCTGCTCACAACCATCGCAAAAGAAATATTATGATCTTTGCTGTGATGCTCGCGGCGGTTAGCGGTGTGGGAGTGTATACATTCCGCTCGAAGATTCCAGTCGTGGAGTTGATCCATATGCCGGAATCAACCATTGTAGGCACCGAATCTACCCGGCCGATTGCAAATGAAAAAAAATCTGTGCACTCTTCCTCACAAAATTTGAAGCCTCGGGCAGAGCGTAATGCACAGGTGGCTGACCACAATGTTACTCCTTTGCGTAAAGCCAGCAGGATGCCGGTTGTATCGCATAACTTGACGGTGAAACGAAATTCCAGTGGTCATACAATTGCTATCAACAATGAGATTTTGTTTGTCCGTTCACGTTCAGAAAACATGGGCAAAACAGTGCTTCCTGAATTTAAAGACCTGCCTCGCTCTTTGCAGGTCGACATACCGGAACTTCATTGTGCTGGTCATACCTATTCAACTGAACCGGGAAAGCGCATGATAATCATAAATAATAGTATTTTAAGAGAAGGTGAAAAGGTTGATGAAAATCTGCGATTGGTGGAAATTACCTGGGATGGTCTGATTCTTGAGTTTAATGGGGAAAGATTTATTAAGACACTTTAACAGACGAATTAAATTCGTTGGTTAAAAGGTAGGCTAAAAAAGTTTTTTTTCTGACGCAGGTTCATTTGAACACTTGGAGTAAAATATGAGCTCAATGGCATTGTTCACACAAAGATTATTGCGTCTTCTTTTGTTCTGTTTCCTCTTCGCGTCACCAGCATTAGCGGTTGATACAGTTGATGTTACATTTGCAACCAGTGGTTTTGCTATTCATAACTTTGGTTTTGGTGATGATGAAGCACTGGCGCTTGCTGTCCAGCCTGACGGGAAATATATTATTGCAGGGTACAGTAATGATGGAGCTGTTGCCAATATGACGGTGGCGCGTTATCTGGCCAGTGGAGTTCCTGATGTCAGTTTTGGTGACGAAGGTATCTTTTTTCAGAACATGGGGAATGGGGATTCTATCGCGAGATCTGTCGTGGTGCAAAAGGATGGTCGAATATTGCTCGCGGTATCTTCTCATGGCATTGAATCTGATCTTGTTATTATTGCCTTGAATTCGGACGGGTATCTGGATCCTGCATTTGGAGATGATGGACAGGTTGTTTTCGGAACAGAAGGTGAAGAAATTATTGCAGCTGATATCAAAACTGCCGAAGATGGCTCTCTTGTAGTTGAAGCTACGACCCAGGGAAGCGACTCGACCCGTCACATTCTTTTTGCAAAGATTGATACTGCGGGTAACGGGGATGATGATTTTGGAGATAGTGGTGTTATTCGTAAGGAACAGGCGGCCTCCACGGAAATGCATGCACTTGCTGTACTGGATGGTGACAAAATTCTTGCGGCAGGAGGTCTTGATGTAGAAGGAATATTACGTGCCGGCCTTTTGCGGCGTAATAGTGATGGAACTGCTGATGAAACATTTGGTGATGAAGGAGAACTGCTTTTAGAGCTTGAAGGAGAAAGCGCGGTTATTAATGATATCTGGGTTGAGCCTGGCGGAGAGCTCCTGTTGGCCGGTTTCACTGCGGATACAGAACAGCGCAGGGCTTTTGTCCTCCGTCTCAAATCCGATGGGTCCATTGATGGGGATTTTGCTGGAGGGACAAGCGTTTTTTATGGTACAATGGAAAGCGATACTATTGCAAATGCGGTCGCTGTTCAGCAGGACGGAACAGTTGTCCTGGCGGGTTTTAGCTCGTCTGAACAGGGGAAGGACGTTGTTATCTGGAGTTTATCTGCAGAACAGGGAGAAACAGCGTTGGCGCCGGGATTTACGGTATCAAGAATTATAACAGATATTGGTAGTGATGACGATATGTGTTATGCCATGACAGCGTTGCCATCCGGTCAGGTACTTGCTGCCGGATCATTCAACAACGGTTCAGATAGAGATTTTGCCCTTATTCGTTACACCACCAGTGCCATTGGTAATGGTGTGCAGCAGTCAGCAGCAGGAGCAGGTGTCGTCACTGGCAGGTACAGTGTGACAACTCGCCCGATAACGGATATTACCAGGGTTGGCGCTGCCAGTGGTGGGCTTATCTATGACAATTACCATGGCCTTTCATGTAAGACGTCGTGCACCGCACGATGTGAAGATGTGACTGGGGACACGGATACAGTGTGCTATGACAGTTGTTTTGATACTTGTGACGGTACAGCCACTGTTGAACTTCGTGGTGTTTGTTATAATGTGATAGGCAGTCCGGTTTATAAGAAAGAAGAAAGTGTTGAGGATGGAGGTGATGCTGAACCTGTCGAAAGTACCGGGAATATTTTCCCGAAAGAGACCAGAGATAATTCGTTTCTTTATGACATAGTTCGATTTGGTCAAACTGAAGATGGCAGCGGGATCGGTGATTTTGCGAGTGATGTTCAGGATATTACACCTGGTGTTACATATTATCTGCGTGCTTTTGCTGTAATGAAAGACGGCTCTGTTATTTATGGTAACGAGGTTACTTTTACAACAAATGATGCCTGTTTTATTGCCACAGCTGCCTATGGTTCTCTTTTGGATGCACATGTGAATCTTCTTCGTGAATTTCGTGATACCTATCTGATGCACAGTAATGTCGGACGTCTGTTTGTCGCGACCTATTATCATTTTTCACCACCATTGGCCCTTATTATTCGGGACCATATACTGTTACGGGGGATGGTTCGAATTCTGCTCTGCCCCTTTATTCTGTTTGCTTTCATTGTACTGAAAACCACATTCCTGGTTAAAGTTGCTGGTGGTTTAACCGCCGTTATGCTTGCGGTCTGTTACATCAGGTTCTATGGTACAATGCAAAAGGAGTAAGGGCTTATCATTTAACGGGTTGAATTGGTTTTATTTATTATGAAAAAACGAATAATTACAGTACGAATACAATTGGCAGCTCAAGCTGGCTTTACCTTGATAGAACTTCTTGTGGTTCTTGTTATTATTGGTATTCTTGCGGGGTATATCGGCCCTAAAATTATGGGACATCCGGAGGAAGCCAAACGAACGAAGGCAGCATTGCAGATTCAGGGTATTGAGACTGCTTTGAAGATGTACAAGTTGGATAACGGCACATATCCTTCAACGGAGCAGGGTTTGCAGGCCTTGGTGGAACCTCCTACCGCGGGAAACCTTCCACTGAAATGGCGGGAGGGCGGTTATCTGGAAAAGGGTAGAGTGCCGCTTGATCCCTGGCGTAATGAATTTATCTATCTCAGTCCGGGTATAAATGGGGATTTTGATCTCAGTTCTTATGCCATTGATGGTGAGGCGGGAGGTGATGGTGATGCCAAAGATATAAATAATTGGGAAATTGAGTAAGGATGCAATATGCATTGTACGTCCTTGTTGCTGGTTGCATGCCGATACAATGAAGGATAATGGGTTTACACTTCTGGAACTGGTTGTTGTCTGTGCGCTTGTTGGCACGATGCTGGTTGTGAGCGTACCGGCGCTACGAAATGCTTTTATTGATGACAGGTTAAAATCCACCTCCAGAAAAACAATCGGTTTGATTAATAGTGTTCGTGAACAGGCGGTGCGTGAACAACATGCGTATCTTGTCCATTTTGACAGAGTCAGAGAGAGTATCTGGTTCGAACAAGATGGAAAAACGGATAAAACCAAAGAAATAGACGATAAAAAAAATCTTGCATTTCCCGTCGGGGTAAAGATTTCCGAAATATGGACGAGAGCACAGGGTGTATTCTCTCATAATATTGATACGATCTGGGTCAGTCGAAAGGGCTATACGGATCAGCTTATATTGCATCTTTCGGATGATGAAGACAATGTTATCAGCTTGCATTTTTCACCATTTCTCGAGAGTGTCAAAGTGTATGATGAATACACTCCTGATAAATAACGGTTCCCCGGAATGACTGAACAACTGCTTTTCCTACGTAGTTTTCGTAATTCTTCTGCATTTACCCTGCTTGAAGTGATGATTGCCATTGCAATTCTTGCCATAACCCTTGCAACGCTCTATGGTTCTCAGGCCAAAAGTCTTTCCTATGCAACCGAGGCACGTTTCGATTTTGTGGCTCCGGCATTGGCTGCAGGAAAACTGGCCGAGCTGGAGAGTAGAACGAGGCCATTAGTAAGTGATAAAGGTGATTTTGGCGAGGATTTTCCCGGATTTAACTGGCAGGTCGAAATTGATACGGCTACTTTTGATGGGATTGAGATTCTTTCGGGCTTGCGGGAACCTTTGCAGCGGGTTGATGTTACTGTTCAGTGGGCTGGCTCTCCCTATAGCTACTCTTTGCGCTATTACGGGTATTGGGATGAATAACGTAATCTCTCTTTACGTGGGAAAGAGCAGAACAAGGGGTTTTACTCTAGTTGAACTACTGCTGGCGATATTTATTTTCTCCATTGTTATATCTTTGGTGTATGGTGCGTATAATTCCACCTTTCATCTTATCGATACTACCGGGCAAAATATGGAAATTGCTGGTAAGGCACAGGCCACATTGGAACGAATCGCAGACGATCTTGGTTCCATCGTCACCGGAGAAGGAGGATTTTTTACCGGAAAGCAGCAGGATTACTCTGGTGCACGGGGAGATAGTATGGCTTTCGTGTCGGCGGTTCATCTGGGATTGACCCGGGAAGATGATTCTGCCGGATATTCTATGGTTCAATACTCCGTAGAACCTGACGAAGAGCAGGGTTTGTTGCAAATGTATCGTTCTGGCGTACGTGTTGTGCCGGGAAGGCATGTTGAGCCTGAGAAATATTTATTGTGCGACGGATTACAGGAAATTCGATTTACGTATACTGATGCCGCAGGGCTTGCAAGTGATGAGTGGCTGTATGATCCTGCAGAATCAGAGGATAAGGATAAAGGCTTTCCTGCTATGGTTACAATACTTTTGCGCTTTTCCAATTCACCAGAGAGTGAGAATGTTTCAGTATTTACGATATCTGTGGCAATAACACAGGGAAAATGATGGTGACCCCGTTTCAGGCAAAAGCGATTCTCAAGGATCAAAAAGGGATGGCGCTGCTCATTACCATCATGACCCTGAGTGTACTTATTGCGGTTACGGTTATATTTCATAAAAAAAGCTGGCACAGTTTTCTTGTAGCAAATAACTACAAGATTACCTCCGAGTTGAAAGCAATGAAAGGCTCAGGGGTAAATATAGCTCAGGAAGTTCTTCGCCAGCAAGGGGAAAAACAAAAATACGATACACTGGTGGACGGCTGGTCTCTTCTTGGTAAAGAGGATTTGGGTTCTTTATTTTCCAGTGGTGAACTCAAACTTGAAATCGTTGACCTGTCTGGTCGATTACAGGTGAACAGCCTGGTAAAAAAAGTTCAAAAAGGTGGAAAACAAGGGGCTCAGGGGAAGAATAAAATGCAGGATGTTCTTTTTCGTCTTCTGCTGTCGGGTGAGTTTGTTATTGAAGAAGAGTCAGAAGCAAAGGCTATTGTTGATGCCCTTGTTGACTGGATAGACGAAGATGACAGGGAGTCAGACAGTGGTGCGGAATTGAGCTACTATCAATCATTAAAAAAACCATATGAGTGCCGAAATGGGCCGGTGCGTTATATTGAAGAATTACTCCTGGTTAAAGGTATTGGCGCTGAACTTCTTTTTGGTACAGAAAAAAAGAAAGGTCTGGCTGAGTTTTTAACTGTTTACGGAACTGATGGTAAGATAAATATTAACACAGCCGATGTGGTTTTGGTTAAAAGCCTTGATGGCTTGCTTACCGATGAGCTGGTCGAAAAATTTCATTCGTTTCGTACTGCGAGGGAGAATGTGGATCGGCTCGCAAGGCCGGATTGGTACCTCAAAACCGGATTCTGGCCAGGGGATATTGTTTTGGATGAGAAACTTCTTACCACCGGGAGCACGTTTTTTATGATAAAAGCAACGGGAATACGTGACCTGCTTTCCTCTAGGGTAACCGCTGTTGTGCATCGTAGCGACAGGAAAACTATCGAATTATTGAGTAAAAAGGTGGAATAAGGCATGGCTGATACACTATTTTGTCTTGATATCAGTGCTGATGCAGTAACCGGTGTTTTGGTGGAAAAAAATTCAAAGGCTACAGTAGTAGCTGGTTGTGGCCATATAAAAACTGCAGATCTATCTCTTGAGATTGCAATTGAAAAAGTTTGTAAGCTAGCTGGTTATTCCGGGGAAGAGTGCAATTTGTCTTTGGGTGTGGAGTTTTTTTCTTTTCGGAACCTGTCTGTACCTTTTACCGATCGAAAAAAAATAGCACAGATACTTCCCATGGAGCTGGACAATCTGTCAGTTGGTGAAACGGAGAGTATTGCAACGGATTTCCTTGTTTCTAAAACCGATGAACATGGTGCTCAGGTCGTTGCTGCTGGAATCGAAAAAGTGATTTTGGCTACGTTTCTACAAAAGCTGGCTAAACTGGGACTGAATCCGACCAATATTGAGATTAGAGGTGTTCGGGTTGCACATCACCTGGCAGAATTTTTTAATGGTGACTGTATTCTACTTGATATTAATGATTTTCTGGCCGCGCTTATTGTTGTGTCCGGACATCAGATAACTCTTATTCGCTGTTTACGATTTGACGATGTAATGACTGTCGACGGTAAAAGTCTTGGTGGTCTTGGTGACCTGGATCTCCTGGTGAAAAAGACCTTAATCGCATCTCAGTTTATTGATATCACAAAAAAAGAGTTTGCCGTGTTCTTAACGGGTTCTGGTTGTTATGATGAACAGTTTAAGAACCAGATATCTTCACTCTTTGAAGTGGAAGTCAGCCCTTATCTGCTTATTCAACAACCGCTGGTGAAAATTGCCTTAAGAGAAGGTGGGGACTATTTGCCCGGTGTAATGGATCCGGTCTTTGCCCTTGCTTTGAAAGCAAATGTAAAAAATAGAAGCTTTAATTTTCGCAAAGAGGAATTTAAGAAAAGAAAATCCAGTATTGAGCTTCGGAAAATTTTTATGAAGGCTACTCTGCCAATTGCCTTATTTTTATTGGCTGGTTCTCTGTACTTTGGGCTCGATTATAAGAAAAAGATTGATACACAAAAGGAATTACAGAAACAGATTATACAAATATTTTCTCAGGCACTACCGGATGTAAAAAGAATCGTTAATCCACTACAGCAGTTGCAGGTGGAAATCAATGAAATTCGGAAAGTGTACAATAGCGGGGCCGAAGGAGATGGAGGGTACACAATTCTCTCTCTTTTGACCGAAATCTCGAATAAGATCCCTTCTTCGTATTCTGTCACAATCAAAAGAATGGTGGCCGATCATGAGACTGTCAGGCTGAAAGGGGTGACCAAAGATTTCAATACTGTGGATACTATTCAAAAAGAGTTGGAAAAATCACCCTTTTTTCAAACCGTAACAATTAGCTCAGCCAGTCAGTCTGGTGAGGGTGACGAGGTGTTGTTTGAGTTGAGACTGGATCTGTAATTTTCTATCGCGGACAAGCTGCAAGTAAGTGCCGTGCTGATATCTACTTGTTTCTTGACAGTAGTTATGGTGTAAGGCACTAAATATGGAACGGAATATGAAGCGTTTTAATAGGCAGCAATTGCTCAAGAATATACGTCGGAAATCAGGTGTCGAATCACTTGATAAGCGTGAACGAAGAGTTTTGTTCGCCGGGATTCTTTTTGTTGTCTGTTTTCTTCTTTTTCAATTTATTGTCTCTCCTTTTCTTGAAAGTAGAACGAAGATTGAAACGTCGATAGAAAGAAAGAGAAGTGAGTTGGTTAAGATTGTAAAATTGCAAAAAGAATATGAAGTATTACGATCGGAAGCGGGTGGTATCAAAATCACACTGTCTCAACGCGCACCTGATTTCACCCTTTTTACTTTTCTTGATAAACAGGCCACAGCTTCTAATGTGAAAAATCTGATAAAGTACATGAAGCCATCGACATCCGAAGAAAACGATAACCTTAATCAGTCGGTGGTTGAAATGAAATTACAGAGGGTAACGCTTAAGTCACTGGTAACGTTTCTTCGGCTGGTTGAGTCTGTCGATAATGTGGTGTCGATTCGTCGCATTTCGATTCAGCAGAGTGGGAGAGAACAGGGGTACCTTGATGTGATTATGCAGATTATGACTTTTGAGTTAAAGGAATAGAGATGCCAAAAACACTTATCTCATGGCGCTCTTTTTGGTATCTGCTGTATGCACTGGTACTGACCGTAACCTTGCTTTATGTCCGTTTCCCAAAAGAAAAATTCCGTTCTTTCTGTGAATATCGTATTGAACAGTTCTTGGGTGATACACAGTGCAGAATTTCAAAAGTCAACTATGTTTTTCCACTGACGGTGGTCTTTGAAAATATGAAAATTGAGGCCCCGGGTTCAGGCCAGGACAGAGTCCAGGTGGATCGCCTGCAACTCTCTCCTCGCCTCAGTACACTTTTTACATCCTGGGGCGTCGTTGGAAACTTGTATTCAGGGACTTTAAAGGCAATAGTGACAGTTCCCTCTGATGATGATTTTTTTTATGTAAAAAAAATTAATGGTAAAGGGTTGGATGTAGCGAAGGTTCTGTTAGATTTACCTTCTCTTGCAAGAGAAATTACCGGTGTTTTAACCTTTACAGGAGAATACAAAGCAGAATTCAGGCATCCCCTGGGCGGATTTGGCAACGGTCTTGTCCGTGTTGACAATGGAACTCTTCGTCTGCAGGAGACTGTATTGACGGTGGATGCTATTGATTTTCAGTTAATACGTATCGACGGAGAATATGGGAATAATACCCTTCATCTATTGGATGGAAATATGAAAGGCAAACAGTTTGATGCAGAATTTACCGGAATACTGCAATCGCCTTTTCCCGTTACTGATGGTAGGTTGGATGTTACTGGTTCTCTTGCACCCAGAGAAAAATTTATTCGAGAGAGCCCGAAAGTTAGGAAGTTATTACGTAGACTGAGGCAGAATACCGGAGAGTCAACAGTTTCATTTAAGCTGGGTGGAACACTGTATAAACCCACACTCAGGTTACCTAGGTAGAATACTTATGGTTCGTCGCATTTCAGCTATAATGCCCCTCTTTTTTATAACTTTGTTCTGTGTTGCTTGTGTTGAAGGGGGGTATCTTATTTTGGAACACCTGCTGATGAAAATGGAGGTCACCCAAGAGCAGAGTTTTGTCGAACCCGTTGCGCAAGAACATAGAAGTATAAATGATACTCAACAGGAACCCGATTATATGATCATTGTACAGAGAAATATTTTTGGGTCACCTCCTTCTGTAGATGAGGGAGAATTCGCTGTGGAGAATGATCCTGTTGAAGAGATGGATGTGACGAGTCTCGATATTGTTCTCAAGGGAACTATAAGTGTGGGTGGGGGAAACAGTCGTGCGATTATATTGGATAAAACAGATGAAAAACAGGATTTGTACCAGGAAGGTGATACGATCCAGGGCGCTTTTGTAAAGGAAATATTGCGTACTAAAGTGATTCTTTCGTACAATGGAAGAGATGAATCTCTAATAATGAGCGATACTGCAGGTGCTGCAGAGTCTCCGTCTCCTGTTGCTGTCAATCCAGAGATTGAGAAGGGAGCAGCTTTTGTAGAAAATGTAAGAAAACACGCCAGAAGGATTGTGCAACCCCAATCTATAAGGCCGGTCAGGCGACTGGTCGGCGGGAATAATTCGACTATTCAACCAATTGAATGAAGGTGAACGGCAAATGAGCAGGTTGTGTGTATTTTTTTGTTTTTTGGTTTTGATATTTGGCTCTGTTTTGGGTGGAGGACTGCATGCGGCTGAAAAATGGCCAAAACCGCTTACCGGGACAATGCCGGAGTCTGCAAAAGGGGCTGGACAAAGATTTATTACTATAGACTTTGATAATGTAGATATTCGGTTATTTATTAAGTATATCAGTGAGCTGACCGGGAAAAACTTTATCGTCGATAAGTCTGTCCAAGGCAATGTCACCATCGTTTCACCAACTAAAATCTCTGAAGAAGAAGCGTATCACGTTTTCGAATCTGTACTTGAAGTTCACGGTTTTACCACCGTGCGATCCGGGTCTATATATAAAATCCTTCCCTCCGCCCGGGCACGGTCACAAAATATTGAAATGTTGCAGATGGGAGTATCCGATAATCCTCAGGATAAGATCGTCACCCAGCTTGTGTCCCTGAAGTATAGTTCACCCGTTGATCTCAAAAAGGTGCTTACACCCCTTGTTTCCAAAAGTTCTGTTATCATTTCACATCCGCAATCGGGGATGTTGATTATCACCGAGACACTTTCTAATATTCAGAAACTACTGGGAATAATTTCTCTGCTTGACGTTGAGTCCCGTGAGGCTGAAGTGGCTGTAATATCACTTAAAAATGCATCGTCAACATCACTTGCAAAAATTCTTACCACAATCTTTCAGAAAAGTTCCCCAGCGAAAAAAGGTGGAAAAACGCAAACGAAAAATCGTGTTACCGTTGTTCCTTACGAACGGGTGAACAGTCTTGTGGTGCTTGCCGGAACCGGAGAAATTGACAGGGTAAAAAGTCTGGTAGCCTTACTCGATACCCAGGTAGAACGATTGGAAGGGAACATTCATGTGTTTTATCTGCAGAATGCAACTGCCGCAGAACTTGCGAAAGTGTTGACAGTTTTACCGGGGAAAAAGAATGAGACAAAAAATAAAGGAAAGGCTCCTGCAATTTCACAAAACGTGAAAATACTTGCGGATGAAGAGACAAACGCTCTTATTATTACAGCATCCCGGGATGAATACAGTGTGTTGGAGGAAGTGATAAAAAAACTCGATATACCCCGGAGAATGGTTTATCTGGAGGCACTCATTATGGAGGTGGATACGGATAAACAATTTGATGTGGGAGTACAGTGGGCAGCTGGAGGAATGTTTTCGGATGGAACCGGGCAGTTGGTGACAGGGTTCAGTGGAAATACCGATCCACCCTATGATATGATTTCAGGAATTGTTGGTGATAATCCGGTGTTACCAACCGGTTTCAGTTTCGGAGTTCTTAAGCAGGGCATTAAAATTGGCGGGGTTACCTTTCCCAATATCGCAGCAATACTAAGAGCATATAAAACCGATTCGGCGATTAATATAATTTCCACACCCCAGATATTGACAACTGATAATAAAGAGGCTGAAATTAGTGTTGGTGAAAATGTCCCCTATATCACCAGCCAGAATACTACCGCAGGTGATCAGGATTATACCCAGTATGAGTATAAAGATGTATCTACCAAGCTGACAATTACTCCCCATATAAATCAGGCGGAGACCCTTCGACTGGAAATTGCAACGGAAATAATAAAACTTAAAGGAAAAGATCCGGCGGACAAGTTTCGTCCGACAACCTATAAAAGAACGGCGAAGACAACTGTGATTGTCAATAACAGTGATACCGTTGTCATAGGGGGAATTATCGGGCAGGATGCTGTTGAAAGTGAATGGAAGATCCCTCTGCTTGGCGATATCCCATGGATTGGCTGGTTGTTTAAAACGCAGACAACAAGTAGTAATAAAACCAATATGTTTATTTTTATTACACCTCATATTATCAAGAATCCAGCTGATCTTGCTGCGGTTACTTTACGAAAAGAGGATAGTATGGACAAGGTGTTGCCTGCGGTACAACAGGAATTACATAAAAAACCAAACATGGAACATGCTTTGACTCTGACCGCCACAGGGTATGAGAAATTGATGGCGGATAAAGTGCAGGAGGCAAAACAGTATTTTCAGGAGGCACTGACCATTGATCCGAAAAACCCTTTTGCACTGATGAATCTTGGTGTTGTCTATGAAAAAGAAGAAAAACCGGGAAAAGCGCTGCAGATGTACAGGGCGGTCATTAATCTGGGAACTGGAGCTGTTGCCTCCGAGTCCAGCGATCCCGAAAAAAATGGTATGTCACTTCTTGAAATCGCCCGTGAGAATGTTGAACGGCTGCAGCAAGATAGCGCAAAAGAAGAACACAAATAATGATGAAAAAGGGACAATAGGGTCGTGCCGGTGAGTGTAAATAAACTTGGAGAGATACTGGTTAAAAAATATGGTTTGACGGTTTCGGCTTTGGAAAAAGCACTTGAGAAACAGCCTGAGAGTCATGAGCACCTAGGCGAAATTCTGGTTAAAAGTGGAGACGCAAAAGAACTGGATATTCTCCGTGCCCTTGGAATGCAGTTTGATATGGAGGTGATGTCAATGCTGCCTCTTGATATCTCCACCGATTTTACTGACAAAGTTTCCATTGGTTTTTTAAAAGATAATAAGATGGTGCCCATTCTTGAGGATCACAGGCAGTTTATTGCCATGGCAGATCCTTTCCTGTTTCAGCCTTTTGATGATCTTTGCAGGGTGCTTAATCTACAGAAATGTGCGTCTGTTCTTGCGCCTGCACCGGCGATTAATAATGTTATTAACCACTGCTATGATATGACGCAAAGTTCGGCCGATGAAGTTATGGCCGATATTGATGATGAAGATCCGGAGCGCCTCTTTTCCGAGATTGAGGAGATAGGTGACCTCCTTGATGACACCAGTGACTCTCCGGTAATCAGGCTGGTCAATCTGATGTTTTCCCAGGCGGTTCGAGATAATGCCTCGGATATTCATATTGAACCTTATCAGAACAGCCTGAAGATTCGACAGAGGCTCGACGGTATACTCTACGATATGTTAAGCCCTCCAAAGCATGTGCAGTCGGCTTTAATCTCACGAGTAAAGGTTATGGCCAAGCTCAATATTGCAGAGAAAAGACTGCCCCAGGATGGCCGGATTGAGCTCAAGGTTGCAGATAAGGAAATCGATGTGCGTGTTTCCACCCTGCCGACATCTTTTGGGGAACGGGTGGTACTCAGGTTGTTGAAGAAATCATCTGTACTTCTTTCGCTGATGGATCTTGGCATGCCTGAGGATCGTTTTATACCGTTTGAAAAAGAGATCACCTCTTCAAATGGCATAGTTCTGGTAACGGGGCCCACAGGGTCAGGCAAAACGACAACGCTGTATGCCGCACTCTCAGCAATAAACAACACCGATATCAATATTATAACTGTTGAAGATCCTGTGGAATATCGAATAAATGGTATTGGTCAGGTGCAGGTTAATCCTAAAATTGATTTGACCTTTGCTTCAGGACTTAGATCGATTGTACGGCAGGATCCGGATGTCATTCTTGTGGGCGAAATAAGAGATACAGAGACGGCTGAAATCGCCATCCAATCCGCCTTAACCGGACATCTTGTTTTTTCAACTCTGCACACCAACGATTCTGCAAGTGCAATAACTCGTCTAAGAGATATGGGCATTGAGC
This sequence comes from uncultured Desulfobulbaceae bacterium, assembly GCA_947311315.1. Lineage (GTDB taxonomy): Bacteria > Desulfobacterota > Desulfobulbia > Desulfobulbales > Desulfocapsaceae > Desulforhopalus_A. The sequence goes on from CAMZKN010000047.1 coordinate 17,197, forward strand.
CTTTTCTTATTGCCTCTTCAATTAATGCAGTTCTGGCCCAGAGGCTGGTTCGTATTATTTGTCCAGATTGCAGGGAGGAATATACCGCAAGCGAGGAAGAACTGCAAAGAATTGGATTGGATAAAGAGGAAACAAAAGGTGGGAAAGTATACCGTGGCCGCGGCTGCGTTACATGCCACCAGACTGGCTACAAAGGGAGATGTGGAATATTTGAACTGTTACTGATGAGTCGCGATATGAAATCCCTGGTCTTGCAGACCTCCGATGCTAACCAGATAAAAGAGCAGGCTGTTGCAAATGGTATGATAACCCTGCGCCGGGATGGTGCCATGAAAGTACTTCAGGGAGTAACTACTATTGAGGAAGTTCTTCGGGTCTCAACAGGAGAGTAGGCTGAATCTGACTATTGTGTCTTATAAAATCATGCGTATAGTTCCAGATAACAGCGCACGGTAGTCTCGTGTGCCTACAGAGTAATACCTTGAAATTACGAGTGATAAGTTGCGATGGAAGCAGATAAAAAAGATTCGGCACGAGGAACAAAAACCGCCAATGAAATTATTCTCGAATCTATTTCAGACGGGGTTTTCACCGTCGATCACAACTGGCGGATCATGAGTTTTAACAGAGCTGCAGAAGAGATTACCGGAACGCCACGTCACGAAGCTATAGGCAGATATTGCTGGGAAGTGTTTCGATCGAATATGTGTGAAGGTGACTGTGCTCTTAAGCGCACCATGAAGGAAGGGAAATCCTTTGTCTCAAGTTCAACCTATATCATCAATAATCGACAACAGCGTGTGCCAATAGCAGTCTCCACGTCCCCTCTTAAAAATGAAGAGGGCGAGATTCTCGGCGGTGTAGAAACGTTTCGTGACCACAGTCTCGTTGAAGAGTTGCGTCGTGAGTTGACCGGTAATTTCCAGGCCGGTGATATGGTAAGTCGCAGTAAGGCCATGAAGAAGATTTTTTCCATCCTGCCACAGGTGGCCGAAAGCGACAGTACCGTGTTGATTGATGGAGAGACAGGAACCGGCAAAGAGTTGATGGCCTCAGCTTTGCATAATTTGTCTCTTAGAAAAGATGAACCGTTTGTTGCTATCAATTGTGGTGCTCTTCCCGATAACCTGCTCGAATCCGAGTTGTTTGGTTATAAAGCGGGGGCCTTTACCGGTGCAGACAAAGATAAGCCGGGTCTTTTCCAGGCAGCGGGGGGCGGAACAATTTTACTCGATGAAATTGGTGATACCAGTTCTGCATTTCAGGTTCGGCTGCTCAGGGTGCTGGAAGAAAAAGAATTTCAACCTCTGGGCAGTGTTGAAAAGATTAAAACCAATACCAGAATTATTGCAGCGACGAATCGTGATCTTGGAGAAATGGTCGAAAACGGAGATTTCCGCAGGGATCTTTTTTACCGGATTAATATTATTCGATTTCAACTGCCGCCTCTAAAGGATCGGATGGAAGATGTACCTTTACTGGTTGAGCGATTTATCAAAAAGATGAACCATATTAAGGGGCGGGCTGTTTCTCAAGTCAGCACAGAAGCAATGGGGCTATTGTTGGGCCATGATTATCCCGGCAATATTCGTGAATTGGAAAATATTATTGAGCATGGTTTTGTTCTTTGCAGCGAAAGAGAAATAGAAATATCGCATCTGCCCGCCTACTTACTGCAGCCCCAGGTTACCAAGAGTACACCGCAATCCTCTATCGAAGAGCTGGTGCGCTTAACAGAAGAAGAGACGATTATTGCAGCACTAAAAAATAATCACTACAACCGGCTTGCTGCTGCAAAAGAGCTCGGAATCCATAAAAGTACGCTTTTTCGTAAACTGAAAAAATATCATATTATTCTCCCTGGTTTTGACGGTCGCTCAGGTCGCACTGACTAGTAGCAGAGTCGCGTTAATGCGACCTTGTATGGAGCCAAACAGTCGCACCGGTGCGACTCTGCTGTGTTCCTGTAATTTCCCTTACCCCTATGTTTTCTTTTAATGTACTGAAACAACACTAATAAATTTTAATTAGTGTTTGTGGCCCGCTGTTTGCTAATAGACAGTTGTGAATATGAAAAAGGAGCGTGGTTATGCATGTGGCCATTACCGTATGGGGTAGTCGAATTTCACCTGTTTTTGATGCAGCTCAAACGTTGCTGGTGGCGGAAATTCGCGACAAGGAAATAGTTGATCAAAGAATTATCGGGTTTCAGGCTGGTATTTTTAATGGATTAATGAGATTACTTGAAGAACTCGATGTCCAGGTGTTGATCTGTGGGGCTCTCTGTGAGGGCCCGGTACGATCACTTGAATTACAGGGGATTGAAGTGATTCCTTTCATGACAGGAGAGGTGGATAAGATACTGGAACTGTATGCCGGTGGAAAAGATCTTACCGAGTGCACCATGCCAGGATGTGGCCGTGCACATCGGAGATGTTGTCGGGGCCTGAACGTTTAAGGCCCGGAAAAAATTGGGAAACGAACTGGAGAACCGTATGACAAATATAGTGTTGGTTGGTAAGGATCTTTCTGCTTTTGGTGCATTTATTACCGAATTATCAGGGCAGAAGGGTGTAAATGTTGTTGAGCTGGTGTCGGGTTCTGAATTGCTGGCAATGGTGGATTCTGAAAAGGTTGATGTTGTGGTATTGGCTGAAGAACTTGGTGATGAGACTGCGATGTCTTTTGCCCCCGGGTTTGTAAAAAAGCAACCTCTGATCAACTGCGCCATGATGAGTAGTCTTGGGCCGGAAGATTTCCATGAAGAGACGGAAGGGTTAGGGATTTTTATGCAGTTGCCGGTTTGTCCCGGTGCTGAAGAAGCGGTTAATATGTTGAAATATCTTAAGTCAATTGATGCCTTGTTTAGCTCGTGAGAGAGGGAGTAGCGTTATGATTATCAGTGTTGCGAGTGGAAAAGGTGGTACTGGAAAAACAACTGTTGCAACGAATCTGGCACTTGCCGTGGGCGAAGGTATAAGGCTTCTTGATTGTGATGTCGAAGAACCCAATGCCCATCTGTTTATGTCTCCAGAAATAACTGAGACGGTGGAGTTGACAACGTTTGTACCAAAAATAGATGAAGAACTCTGTACCGGCTGCAAAAAATGCTCGGAGATATGCAGATTCCGTGCTCTGGCCGTAGTTGCAAAAAAAGTATTGGTTTTTCCAGAGCTTTGTCATAGTTGCGGTGGTTGTGTTGAAGTGTGCCCGGAAGGTGCTATCAGTGATAATAGCCGGGTTCTTGGGGTGATGGAATCGGGTAGTTGTGGCCCTATTGGTTTTAGCCAGGGACGGCTGCGGGTAGGTGAGGCGATGTCTCCACCTCTTATAAAGGCTGTGCGTGACAATCGAAATGGTGCCGAAAATATCATTATTGACGCGCCTCCAGGCACGTCCTGCCCGGTGATCGCTGCCATGAAAGGATGTGATTTTGTATTGATGGTAACAGAACCTACTCCTTTTGGCCTGCATGACTTAAAACTTGCAGTTGAGGCTGTAAAGATGCTCGGTATACCCCGTGGATTGGTAATTAATAGAGCGGATATGGGCAACGATGCTGTGCGTAAATATGCTGAAGAGGAACAGCTTCCGGTGCTTATGGAAATCCCGTTTGATCGTCAGATTGCCGAGGCGTATTCCAATGGAAAAACGATTGTAGAAGTTATGCCTGAATGGGCTGAGAAATTTCGCGGGTTATACAGTCGCATAGAACATATAGTTCACGGTTAAGGTGCAGAAATGATACGAGAATTAGTGATTGTCAGCGGTAAGGGTGGAACGGGAAAAACGAGTATTACTGCGGCGTTTGCATCCCTTGCCGGGAATAGCGTGCTCTGCGATGCAGATGTTGATGCGGCGGATCTTCATCTTTTGATGGATCCGGATGTGCAAAAGAAACATGATTTTATGGGCGGCAGTATTGCGGAGATTAATAAGGACGGTTGTGTCGAATGTGGCAGGTGTCTTGAATTGTGTAAGTTTGACGCAATATCAGATGATTATGTCGTTGATTCGATAAATTGTGAAGGATGCGGTGTCTGTGTGGATCTCTGCCCTGAAGAAACCATAGAGTTTCCAGTGCAGAAGTGCGGGGAGTGGTTTGTATCAGAGACCAGGTTCGGGCCAATGGTTCACGCAAGACTCGGTATTGCAGAAGAAAATTCAGGCAAACTTGTCAGTCTTATTCGTCAGGAAACAAAGAAACTTGCAGAAGATAAGGGACATGAACTGATACTCACCGATGGTCCTCCGGGCATAGGTTGTCCGGTGATTGCAGCAATCGGTGGAGCTACTGCCCTTGTAATAATAGTAGAGCCTACCGTGTCCGGTCTGCACGATATGAAACGAGTGGCAGAACTCGCAGTACATTTTAAAGTACCAGGGCTTGTATGTGTCAACAAATACGATCTTAATGTTGAGATGACAAGGAAGATAGAGGAGTACGCTAAAAAGAGGAATATGCATCTTCTCGGGCGAATTCCTTTTGATTCCGCATTTACCTGGGCAATGATTGAAGGGAAAAACGTTTTAGAGCAGGCGCCGGATTCAGAAGCGGCTGCAGCTATTCGAAAAATCTGGAAGGAGATATTGGCTTCTCCATCCATGAATGTCTTGGGCATAAAGGATTTTTCAGCAACTATTCAATAGGAAAAAGGAGTGAGAGTAATGGCAAGAGTACGTATAGCAGTACCATCTGAGGGACAGGGCGGTATTGACGGAAAACGGGCAGGACATTTTGGGCATTGCGATGTCTTTACCTTTATTGACGTTGAAGATGGTGAAATTAAGGAAGTTTCTGTACTGGCAAATAAAGAGCACGTTCAGGGCGGTTGCATGGTACCTGTACAATTACTTGCCGACCACAAGGTACAGCAGTTGGTCGTCGGCGGTATCGGCATGCGTCCATTGATGGGTTTCAAAGGGGTGGGAATAGATGTATTTTATGATGGCGAACGACGTGATATTCGCCCTGTTGTTGAAGATATGATTGCCGAAAAACTGCAAATGATTGCTGAAGATCAGGTTTGTGGCGGTGGCGGAGGCCAATGAGACCCCAGGGTCGAGGAGATATTATGAAAATTGCTGTTACTTCCAAAGGAACGACTCTCGATGATGAGATTGATCCTCGTTTTGGGCGAGCTCCTTATATTTTAATTATTGATACCGAAAGCCTGGTAGTTGAAGCTCTTGACAACAGTGAAAATGTCAATGCATTTAAAGGTGCAGGTATTCAAGCTGCAACCATGGTTGCAGACAAGGGTGCCGAGGTATTGTTGACCGGATATTGCGGACCGAATGCTTTCAAGACTGTGCAGGCGGCAGGAATGAAGGTCGTCAATGACATTTCGGGAACGGTAAGGCAGGTGGTAGAGACCTTTGTGAAAGGTGATGTCACCTACAGTGAAGATGCTAATGTGGATGGCCACTGGTAGTTTGTGGTACGAATCATCGATGGACAACCAAAAGTATTTGGCTGTCCATCGATGTGTTTAGTGAAGGAAGGAAAATGAAGAGTGACGAAGAATTTGATGCCCTGATGGACAGGATTCAAAACGAAGTATTTGACGAAGCGAAAGAATCACTTGGTGAAAAAGGCTTTGAACGCTGGCGTAATCCAAAATATTGCGGAGCCATGGACGATGCTGATTGCCAGGCACAGTTGCAAGGCAGCTGTGGTGACGGCATGGAAATGTACCTTAAAGTGGAAAATGCAAGGGTTGTCAAAGCTACCTATGTTACCGATGGGTGTGGATCAAGTTCGGTGGCGGGTTCCTTTACGGCTGAGATAGCTATGGGTAAAACGTTTGAAGAAGTGCTGGCCATGACTGGTGAAGATATTCTGGCAGAGCTTGGCACTTTTCCAAGAGAAGATGAGCATTGTACTGTTCTTGCCGTACTCACTCTGCAGAAAGCTGTGAAGAACTATCTGGATGAGTGGGCTGCCAGCCACTAGACAGCAGAGGAAATTTCATTTTTTACGAATCTCAAAAGAAGAATATCGAGGGAAGCGCAGACTCCGATATTGAATAAGGAATGTCGAACCGCAGAAGGGGAAAAGTCTTTGATCCTTATTCTGGTCGATATTCCCTGTTCGACATTCTCTTTTTAAAACCCGCCCGAAGAGCGATAATGAGTTACCTACTTTTTAACTTTCCTCGTAAGAAAATAGCCATCAGGGTCACATTGATCGCGTAACATCGTCAGATTCTCCTGTGTGGGTTCAGCCATTTCTTTGAGATCTTTAGAGATTAACAGTTCAAAACCAACATTGTCCATAATGTCCTGGGCACTTTTGCCGGGCATCACTTCAAGAAGTGTCATACGACGGGTTTCCTGGTCAAATCCAAAGAGTGCCTGATTAGTGATGACTCTGTATGGTCCTGCTCCCAATACACCTGCACGTTTTCTATAGTCAGGAGAGCCATCGCCATAGCCGATGGATGAAATAAAATCGAGTTTTTCTACAAATCGTCGTTTTTCAAGAGCCATAATGGAAATGGTTTTTTCGCAATTGGCGGCCATTGCTCCGGCTCCACCTGACCCCGGGAAACGAACGCCGGGCTTGTCGTAGGTGCCACCCTGGAAATGGGAATTGATATTGCCGTACATATCGATTTGGGCACCACCGATAAAAGCGTAATCCGAATAGCCGCGCTGGGTCAATTCAAAGGCGCCGCAAAGACCTTTTGCGTACAGTGCTTTGCGAAATGCGCGAGTATCTCCAACGGAAAGGGGCATGCCCTGTTCCAGGATTGCGGCGAGTGATCCGGCCTCAAAAATCATGTTGAGATTTGGAGCATGCGTGAGTTGGGCATACATTGCTGCCACGATGGGGAGACCGGTTCCGACGAAAACAATAGTGTTATCCTCAAGTACCCGGGCTCCTGTATAAGCGATCATCTCGAAAGGTCCATATTGAGCCATGTTGTTCTCCTCTACTATTCAGCGTTGTGCTGAACAGGTACAATTAATCAATTAAAATAGGTTGACCGCCATCCTGGTGACATAAGTTTTTAAGAACCGGATAGGGTTTCTGTTCCAGGTAGTCATCAAATGTTTGTACGTCGAAAATGTACTTGTCGTAATATGCCTGGAGCTTTTCTTTGTCCCCGGTTTTGCGGAAATCTTCGCATATTGTTCTGAATTCATGGATATGATCCATATCAAACCAGTAATGGCCGTAACACGCACCGGGAGTGGCGCCAAATGGCTGGTCGACTACGGCATCAACCACGGGGTAAGGAATCTCGGTAAGGTTTGGATAGTTGCGAATACTGGAGTTGGGGATGATCTGTTCGGTTGTGACAATTGTGTTCACCGCGGCCTGGGCGATCTCGGGGCACGTGCAGAGGGCGCCGAAAATTCGGCTGTTACCATGCATATCTGCAGCTTGAACATGTACGATTCCAAGATCGGGGTGGCAGGCTGGTACAAGGTAAATATTATCGCCTGAAAAAGGACATTCAACCATTTTGCCACGATTAACGAGCTCCATATCGCTCCCACCATGATCCCTTGTTGGCAGAAAGGGCACACCCATAGCTCCAGCTTTGAATCGTGCAGACATACCGTAATTAGTGTAATCATCCAATTGGATCATTCCTTTACTTGTCAGGTGTCTGAGGAGAGGCGCGATGCCGATGATCTCGTAACCATACCAGGCCAATTCGATGCGCCGTATTGACAGATGATCCGGGTTTAGAATCATTGCCCCTGCCAACAACTCACAGCAAATTGAGTTTGACTGGAAGGAAAGGGTCAGATCCCGTGCTCCCTGGCGGATAATTTCATGGATTGTTGCAACCGGTACGCGGGTATTGACAAAACCACCAATGCCGATATTGATACCATCCTTCAAATAGCGACCTACGGCTTCTTTCAATGATGTGCGTTTATCAGAAAGGCCCTTTTTCTTGGCAACAGCTTTGGCTCTGGCTTCTTGCGGCGTAGGGCCCCAGAAGGAGAATGGTTCTTTTTGCCGTTGTTGAATCTCGTCCTGGTTGAGAGATGATATTTTAAAAACATCTGAATGAACGTTTTCTTTCATGGCTGATAACCTCTTGTGGGATGTTATTATGCATTTTGAAATCATCAGCACTCTAAACTATTTCCACTTGAGGAGTAAATCGGCACTGTTCTTAAATTTTCAGGAGTTACGGAAGGCAATTGGCATGAGGGTGTAACGTCGGAGCGTGTAGGTTGTAAACGTACACCTATGTAACTACTATAGGTATCCCAGCATGACTTGATACTATAAAATTATGCTATTGCTCGTTCACGATCTTCAGGTTCCTCGTAAATCTTTGCATCCTCCTGCCAA
>CAMZKN010000048.1 GCA_947311315.1 uncultured Desulfobulbaceae bacterium
AAAAATACGCGTGTCTGGTTGGAATTGGTTTGTTTCACAATGCAGTGTTGCCAGTTGTGTTATAAAAAGTTTTTAATGGTTTTTTGATTTTGTTTTATCTGGATGGTTTATCCGGCAACCACGCTTGAGGGAGTTCAAGCTGAGGGAATGGGAAGCATCACCATTGCACTTTCTTTGCTTATATTATTAATTTTTTATTTTCCGATTTCAACGCCGCAGGTCACACTTTTCAAACAGCGTTTGCGCTGTTTGAAATAGTTGTGCACCTGTCTTGTTCGACTTCCATTTTTGGACATCTATGGAGCTACGTGAAACCAGATCTGCGCAGGCGGCGGTTCCGGCCAGATTGACCAGATGGCGCGAAGCTCATAGGTTCCACTACCAACTGATACAGTCCATGGCTCCGCGTAGTCCAATACATCATTCGTATTGATCGTCATACCCCACAGTGCTTGAGTAAATCCCAAACCATCTGACCATCGCCAAATGGTCATTCCCTCCTCATTAAGAATTATAAAATCATATACTGAGCCATCATTATATGTAACGTTGGTTTGGCTGGTTCCTGAGTATGTAACGTGTAAATGGAGGTTTGGCGTTTGCCCTTCCGAGAACTCTTGGACAGATTGCCCTCCGAGCGTGAGGTCTGCGGTGATTGTGAAATCGCCCCATTGGACGAGGACTTCCTCAGGCAGCGTGCCTGTGGTCGAATCGTCATCTTCGCATCCACAGAGTAATCCGCAGACAACCATAGCGGTAGATAGTAAAATTCTCATCATTTCTCCTGTCGAACGTTGAAATCACGTTCAAAATACGCCAGCATTTTGTAACGTGCATTTTTTGGTTCGGTTGTGATAATCAAGGATTTCTGCCCGTGAAGAAGCTTGCTGTATTTTAAGAATCTCCGCAAGTTTCTTAGGATCATATCCGCATTCTTTAGCAATCTCATCTTTGGTGTTCCAAATATCTTGCATAATACTATCAATCATTTTCATCTCCCATTAGCTCAAGCGGTGTGCATATTTCAGGATAGGCATATCCTCCATCTATACATATTTTTCTAATAACTGGTTTTTTGTCTGCATTATCTATGTGGCGACAATTCCATGTCAGTAAGAGGTCAATATTATGGTATGCGGCAAATGCCACATGCATTGCATCATCTGTTGCTTTTTTAGGTAATGCACCGTTTCTCAGAAGCAAAGTCGCCAACTCTGTGATTTCATCACATATTTTAAGTTCCGGTATTCCTTCCATTACATCTAATCTTTTTTGTGCGGCATCTGCATGTCCCCGTTGTATTTCCTGTATGACAATGGGGGATGTGACGAGTTCAAATAGATGCTTTTTTGTTTGCCACCATTTATTGGTGATTTCCTGCCATGCAGCAGCTCGAAGATTATTTGTTGGTCGTGCTACCAAATAACTGGGAATAGTTGATTCAATGTATACTGTTTTCATGGTGTAAATGTATCATAGTGAAATCTCATTGTCATTATAAAACCGTCAAGGGTCATTTTTCATAAAATCTGATAACTGTATGTAAAAGACAGTACCTGCGGCAATTCTTCCTACATTTTCTCCGGATGTCGGGTCCTGACTCATAATATCGTGGCGCGAGGTGATGGACAGTGTGGACTTTTCCACAAGTTTTCTGCCGATTGAAAAGGTGTAGGTTAGGCTATTGTTTTCTTCTACAGGACTAATGGGGCATTCGGCTATCAGTCCATCAGCGTCTTTTAGAAGCGCCTTCCCCGTAATATTTGTTGATAGCATTTGTTGTCCAGTGGGGGTTGCTGTAATGGAAAATGTAATGTTGCCGTGGTCTCGCAGTGAGACTTGGAAAGTAAGTTCTGGGGTGGTCGTGTTTGTGGGGGTAATTAATTCGGATCTTAGTCGAGCGTAGGCCGAGGTGTGAGCCGTAAGGCATAAAAAAATGATTATAGATTTCAAGATGTTCATATTTCTATTTCCCCGAACGATCCAAAGTCACAATTTTTCATAAGGCGACAGCCTTACGGAAATATTGTGCACTTTTTTGTTCTCTTACCGTTTCTTTATCAAGTGGTCATATTCTGCATGTGCTCCAATCCAGAACCAAAGAACTTCGTTTCTTTTACGTGGGGCATTCATGCCAAGAGCTCGATAATGAATCCCTGCCCTAACAGACCAAAGATCTCCTATCTTTTTGAAATGCAGAGATGGATGTCTTGGATCAGAGGTCAAAATCCTAAAATTCTTGTCGGCGGTCTGTTGAACTTTTAATGGTAACTTATGATACAGTCGCCAATAATCAGGTGATGTGAAGTGAATTAGATTCGTGTGCATTTTCCTGCTTCAAAGTCATATTTGGCTTTGCTCATAAGGCTTAATAATGGTTCTGACTTTTGATCATTTTCAATCTGTACATCCCAGCGCTCCTCTTCGTAATTATCAAACCATGAAGAGAACATACCAAACTGATTATCAGGCAATGCACGTACAGCAGTTTGTATTTCTGTTACTGTTGTCATAATTTATTTCTCCTACTAATAGTTAAGGAGGGTATATTATTTTTAGATTTTGTCAAGAAAAGAGAACGTATTGCATCACGCTAAAAATGCACCAGCATTTTTTAGCGTGCATGCTTTGGTTGGGCCTTTTGACAGGCGG
>CAMZKN010000049.1 GCA_947311315.1 uncultured Desulfobulbaceae bacterium
AATACAACAAAACACAAAAACAACTCACTTCAATAAAAGCTATGTATGGCCTTCCACTGGTTAAAGATTTTCGTAAGATGCTATGCGACGGTTAGAATGGACTTTACCAACACTTTTGGAGAAGTTACCGTTATCAGCCTCACTGACCTCAAACCCTTCACGCTCAAGCCATTGCCGAAACAGCACACGAATCGTTTCATCATCATCGATAATGAGAATTTTCATAATTCATCCACCCACACAATTTAGCAGACTTTTACTGCGTCCCACCAAAAATAATGCTTTTAAAAAACGCTATCATTTTACTGCGCCTTTCAACCATCTTCATCTCTTCCGGAATAAGATTAGTATGACTTATTTTGGTCACAGACATTTTATATTCAATGTTGCTGGCAAGTCTGTTATCGATATACCATGCATAAATAAGACCCATTAAAAGACCAGGTGGTGTAAACCCCTCACCTTTATTAACAAGTCGGGTAAAGTGGTTTTCATCGTCAGTTGAACACATGCGGGCAAGCAACAAAAAAGTACGGAGTTGTTCGGTATGTAAAAAACTGGTTCGTGTTTTTTCATCTTTTAAGTACAGGTGATACGCCTTTCCAAGAGGAATGTGATCAACAACGACATTTATCATAATCTTTTTCTGTGCATAATCCCCAAGAAGTGATTCACCCAAAGCGATCAAAAATGCAACTTCGAGTGTGGATTTAGCACTAATTTGATCACCTCTGATCTTTATGTATTTATCATCCGGGTCAAAAAACGAGAAGACATTATCCCACCTTTGATCTCGCCTCCAGAATTGTTTTTCGATAATCTGGATACCCTCAAAAAAATGAAGATGCGATAATGGAATGATAGGATGATCCCATAAAATGTCAACGATATCTTCATTAAGTTTTTTGATGTTATCTTTTGTTTTTTCTGCCCCAATCCAGTCTATTTTCAAATTGCCTATACGTTCTACAGTATGTCTATATCTCTCAAACGGAAGAATAAGCTTTGTTTTATTATGTGTATCAATTACTTCGAAAGACTCATTTCCGGCTATCAACGCAGTATCATTGGCAAAACAACATTGTGCATTAAACAGGGTCTTAATTGCAAGAGCAAGCGTTTGTGGATCATGTTGAATAACGCCTCTTTTTTCAAGCGCATCACGCGAATAAATGCCACATTCTATAGGTATATATTTTTGCTGAAGCAAAACATCTTTATCAAGAAAAATCGGTATCTTATTTTCAACGGCATAGCGCTGTAAAATAGAACCTGGAATATCCTTTAAAGAAACACAGAGCACTTCCCGGAAGAGCCCCTGGGTACCTCCAGGAATATTTTTCTCGTACGCTTTAATCATATCTGAAACATGAAATTTACGTTCAGGATCAGCGATTGTAATGTCTGTTTCTCCCGCCTGCACCCAGAGATTTGATATAAGCACTTTTAAAGCGGTTTTATTTTTTCGCACTGCATCGGCTATACTAGGCACCTTGAACACCGGTATAATAGATGAATAAAGACTTCCTGGTGCAAGAATCAGAATGTCGGCTGAAGTGATATCTTCGATAACCTCCTCGAACACATTAACTTCATGACAATAATCAACATGTATACTGTCTACAGGATACCCACGCCTTGATGTCCCTAGTTTATGTTCACCGATTATCTCCACGCCATTTGTATATAAGACCCGTAGTTGAGCAGGAGTTGACGTACAGGGCAAAACCGCACGCTCATTTGCTCCTAGATCTTTTGCAAGAGCATTCAGTCCTTTCAGCATTGCAAAATGAAGTATGTCTGGATGATGAATCAGGTCATTGTTGCTTACGGTATCGTCAATCTCGCCGTATATTGCAGCGACTAATAAAAGATTGCCAAGACAATGATTTCGGCTGAGAGTCCCGGCTAGTCTTTGATCATTAAAGAGAGACTCTAAAAGAAACGTCAGATATCTCCCAAGTGTAAGTGGCAGATGTTTGATATTTTCTTCAAGATCCTGATATTCAACACTTCCTATTTTCAACGGCTCCTGACTGCGAAGATTAAAGATATCTGAAAGCAAAGAGGCAACATGTACTGCTTCTATAGCTGTTATCGAATATTTTTTCTGCAGGTGGGATCGTTTAATGGAAGATAACAGAACATGACGAATATCTCCTATGGCAATAAGAGGCAGGTCTTTAAGTAATTCTCCTGTCGAACCACCATTATCGGTGATACAGACTATCGACTGCGTCCGGGGAAATATTTCTTTTAATCCATGAAAAGGGTTGGTTGTCCAAGCTTCGTGCCTGGAATCACCGCCAACAATATTTGACAAGCCAGAGCCACCACCAAAAACGACAACTTTGGCGTTTTTAACATTTTTTTCCAGAAGTGCTGTTCTGAGATCTGAAAGTGATGACTTTGCTGTGGCGTGTACATGGGAAGGAACTCCGCACAATACAAGATCTACTAGTTTTTCCCGCAAATCATTTTGCGGAATTAAATCAAGAGGGGAAAGAGCAACATTCTGTATTGTCTGCAATGTGTCGCGTATCAAGTCATTTCCCTCTTATAAAACCCAGCAGTACCACTTTTTCTGCAAAGTTGTTGCGTCATGATTTGTTGCAAATAAATGCTTCAACACGTTTAAGATCTTCAGGCGTGTCAACTTCAATAGAATCGTGATCTGTTACTGTAACCCGGATGGTATAACCATATTCGAGTGCTCTTAACTGTTCAAGCTTTTCAAATTTTTCCCATTCACCTTCCGGTAGTGCAACAAATGAAAGAAGAAATCCCTTGCGATAGGCATAGAATCCCAAATGCTTGTAATAAGTTGGTTTAATCATTTCGTGAGGATTACGCTGAAATGGAATGGGTGATCTTGAAAAATATAACGCATTGTAATTCTTGTCAAATACTGTTTTGACATGGTTCGGATCATCAATTTCTTCAGGTCTTATAATCTTATATACCAGAGTCGACATTGGCAATTCAAGATCATCTAGAAGCGGTCTGGCAACTTGCTCAATCACTTCCGTTGGAAAGAGAGGTTGATCACCCTGGATATTTACAACTACATCATGTTCAGAAATGTGTAATAATTCTGCGGCTTCTGCAAGTCTATCAGAACCGGAAACGTGGTCATTTCTGGTCATAACATACTCTCCACCAAAGGATTCAACACATTCGGCAATGCGTGTATCGTCAGTTGCAACAACAACTCGTGAGATTATCTCTGCGGCCTTTGCTCTTTCGACCACATGTTGAATCATTGGCTTACCTGCAATTTTTGCCAATGGTTTTCCTCTAAATCGATTTGATTCATATCGGGCCGGAATCAGTGCTATCACTTCAGTTTTTTTAGTTGACATGGTAGACTATCTGGATATTAATTTCGGGTTAGATACATAATTTATACTCACTGCACGACTTTGACAAAACTTGTAAAATATGACAAATAACTCAACTATTTCTGTTTCATCTACAATAAATTCAGTTGCAATTCTACAAAAAGCAACGGAGATGGCAAAGAAATTCAACCTGCCTTTTTGTAATACTATTGATAACTGTTCTACAGAGCTGGTTTTGGCCTACACGGATAAAGGTTTACAGCTGCTACACTCCCCAGCCAATCGGAACAAACTCGTATCATTGTTGGCTGTGGACTTTGTACACGGAAAAAACGGATATCGCCATGCAAAGAATTGCACTATAAAACAACATCTTGCCCGTGCAGCCGGCATTAAACCTGGAATCAGACCAACGATCCTGGATGCCACAGCAGGGCTCGGTGCAGATGCTTTTGTCCTTGCCAGCCTGGGCTGTAGGGTAACATTGATAGAACGGTCACCACTTATTGCAGCCATCCTGAAAGATGGTATGGCTCGAGCATTGAAACACGAACGTACAGAAGAAATAATCAAAAACCGCATGTATCTGCATTGCTGTGATACCATAAATCTTTTGCGAACAATGCAGGAGACCTTTCAAACCATTTATCTGGATCCGATGTATCCACACAAAAGCGGCTCTGCTCTTAATAAGCAGGCAATGAGAACAATACGAAATCTTGTTGGCGATGACACTGACGCAGGGCTACTGCTCGATATTGCACTGACAAAGACCCAGGAAAGGGTTGTGGTAAAACGCCCTCAAAATGCTCCTCTTCTTACAGGGAGAAAACCTTCCCATACCATTACAATGAAAAACAGCCGCTTCGATGTATACTTGACATTTAAGGGTCATCTCAATGGCTGATAGACCTCAATCCTGCAATAAAAGTGTCCCCTACTACTTGTGGTATTTTTCTCCAGCTTTTATTGTATAAGCCCTATACAGCTGTTCGACAAGAAGCATCCGTATCATATCATGGGTAAACGTCATTTTTGAAAACGACAGGAGAAAGTCTGCCTTTTGCAAAACCAGAGGTGAATGTCCTTCAGGCCCCCCTATAAGATAGCAAACTTTTTTTATACCCCGCATCTCCCATTCATCTATTTTTTTAGAAAACTCCTCGGAAGTACATTGCCTCCCCTTCGCATCCAACACTACTTTCAGAGCACCGATTGCAACTCCCTGCAGAAGTAGATCCCCCTGTTTTTCTATATTTACCCTGCCTTTCGTCTTTCCTTTTTCTTTTAAAAATGTAAGCTCAATTCCAGTATAATGTTTCAGCCTTGATGCATACTCCTGAATACCAGCTTTTATAAAAGCATCTTTTGTTTTTCCTAATAAAAGCAGTTCATGTTTCATAGGGAACCTGGCGCGACATGGCGTGTATTACGCGTTTTTCAACAGGAAATAACGGAATCTTCCATAAGCTCTTTGAGGATTTCACAGAATTGTTCGTAAGAAACGTCTTTTTTTATACCGGGGCAAGAATCAGAAATCGTACGAAAATTATTCTCGTCATCCAGAATCGATGGATGGAGAGGCCATTGAGCACAACGCCATGGTCTGCCAGCATGAACTTTGCAACCATTGTCATAAAAAATACAATGTCCTTCAATGGTTTTCATTTGAACGCAATGTTTGGAAACTCTCCAGTAGAGATGTTTCACCTGTTTGGCAGATTCTCCAAGCGCTTCAACCATTCGTTTTTGATCGTCATCATTTAATGAAACTGTCGTTTCTCCTTTGCAACAATAACCACATTTGGTGCAATTGAATATCTGTTCAACCCGTGATACCACCTCATCCTCCCTGGGAAAAATATCAAAAAACACTACCAGAGAGCACCTTACCCTGCAATCTCCCTCGTACATGATAGACCAAAATACAATGCACTGTCATTACTTTCACTATAAAACATCATGCAGAACCAATTACATCTTCAAAGATCTCAATATCTATACCGAGCTGGAGGGCAGCAGCTTTCCATTTACTGTCATCGGAAGTGTGAAAGATAATATCATCATTGGAAGGTACTGTAAGCCATCCGTTTTTAACAAGTTCCTGCTCAAGTTGACCTGGTCCCCATCCGGCATATCCTAGAATAAACAGATAGTTATCAGGCCCTCTGGTAACTTCTCCAAAAGTGTTGGTAAAGTCCATTCTAACCGTCGCATAGCATCTTACGAAAATCTTTAACCAGTGGAAGGCCATACATAGCTTTTATTGAAGTGAGTTGTTTTTGT
>CAMZKN010000050.1 GCA_947311315.1 uncultured Desulfobulbaceae bacterium
AAATCGGTCGATTCTGACAAAATCCGTTTTTCTTAGAGAAATTTTCGTTTTTAAAATATTATTTCACATAGATGGGAGGCTTATATGAAATATCCAGATATCAAGTGATTGTCTTTTTTATGTAACAAAACATATATTTGGTGGAGCTAGTCGGGATCGAACCGACGACCTCTTGACTGCCAGTCAAGCGCTCTCCCAGCTGAGCTATAGCCCCAAAACAATCTGTTCAACCTAAAAAGCCAGATGAACATTGAACACAGTTTACCTCATGCAGAATATTTTCCAACAAAAAACAACATTTACTGTGTTGAAAAAACTGGAGTATCAATACCAGGGATTAATTGAGGTGTCAATGAAAAACAGGAACATGAAAAGCAGGAAGGTTTTTTGACTACAACAGCATATTTGTTGCTATAAAAAATGAGGTTTGGTATGCTTTGAGGTTTCGTGGGAAGCGCTTGTATTCCTGCAAAAAACAAACATTTTTTTTAAAGAGAGCTCGGCTGCGTGATCAGGCCTTGAGCAGATATATTTTTGGGCGCGGTCAGGCGCCTTTTATTCCAAGGAAGAATACATGTATTCACCATTTAATTTTTTGTTTGGCTGGTTATCCAACGACTTGGCCATTGATCTTGGCACCGCAAACACGGTTCTCTACGTCAAAGGCAAAGGAATAGTTCTTCGAGAGCCATCCGTTGTTGCGGTAAGACAGGACGGCAGAATGAATAAAGTTCTTGCAGTGGGGCAGGAAGCCAAACTGATGCTGGGCAAAACCCCTGGTAATATTAATGCTATTCGCCCCATTAAAGATGGGGTAATCGCTGATTTTGAAGTTACTGAAGCAATGCTCCGATATTTTATAAACAAGGTACATAATCGTCGTACACTTGTGCATCCCCGCATTATGATCTCTGTTCCCTCAGGTATCACTCAGGTTGAAAAAAGAGCTGTTAAAGAGTCTGCCGAGTCGGCTGGGGCAAGGGAAGTGTATCTTATTGAAGAACCAATGGCAGCGGCAATAGGTGCAGGTCTGCCTATTACGGAACCTACGGCCAATATGATAATAGACATTGGAGGCGGTACAACTGAAGTTGCAGTCATCTCTCTTGCGGGAATAGTCTATGCAAAATCTGTCAGAGTTGCAGGTGATAAAATGGATGCATCAATTCTGCAATATATTAAGCGGAAACATAATCTTGCTATTGGAGAAAGAACAGCTGAATTAATTAAAACGACGATTGGGAATGTATTACCGGAAGAACCTTTCGAAACCATGGATATAAAGGGTAGAGATCTGGTCTCCGGTGTACCGAAAACCCTCAAAATCACGGCGGAAGAAATTCAGTCGGCGATTTCTGAACAGGTGGATGTTATAGTCGAGGCTGTTCGAGTTGCGCTGGAAGTGACTCCGCCGGAACTGGCAGCAGATATAGTCGATAACGGTATTGTTCTTACGGGTGGCGGTGCATTGTTGAAAAATCTCGATAAATGTCTGAAAGAGGCAACGGGGATGCCGATTATTGTTGCAGAAGACCCCCTCTCTTCTGTTGTTTTAGGCTCAGGACAGGCACTTGATAATCTAGATATTTTACGTGAAGTGACGATAGAGTAGCCCGTTTACTCATTCTGGGAGTAATTATTGTTGACAGCTTTGTTGTCGACTTGTCATGATTCGTTCGGAGCAGTTGTGATTTGTGAGAAAGAATACTAAAGCAATACGCAGAAAATCGATCTTTTCAGCTGTCCGGGTGATACTCCTGGTGATGACACTGCTGGTTGTTGGTCTTTTGCTTCTGGTTTCCACTGTGGGGGGCCGGTTTGGAACTGCCCACCAACTGACATTGGATTTTATTGGTCCTTTGCAAAGTGGAGTAACCCGAACTGTTTCTGGATTGTCCAGCATTAAAGATGATTATATAGCTTTGTGGAATATCCGGGCGGAAAATAAGCGCCTGCATGTACTTGTTGATAAATATCTCAAAGAACTTGGCGAGTATAGAGAAGGATATAGTACATACCTCTATCTCGAAAAGATCCTTGAATTTAAAAATAAATCGAAATTTGAACTCATTTCGGCTCGAGTTGTTGGCAAGGAACCGACATATTGGTATCAAACCATTATTGTTGACAGGGGTAAGAAGGACGATATTCTGGAAGGAATGATAGCTCTTGCTCCAGGTGGTGTTGTAGGGCAGGTCATTCATGTGGGAGAGCATTATTCTAAAATATTATTGGCCAATGCCCCGAGTAGTGCTATCGATGCTTTGATTCAAAAGAACAGAACCAGAGGAATTTTGAAGGGTGTTGGTGAAAAAGGATATGTCTTGAATTATGTGCTGAAAAATGCAGAAGTTTCGGTTGGTGATCAAATTGTAACTGCGGGGATAGGAGGCGTTTTTCCTGCAGGAGTGCCTCTGGGCAGGGTCTCAAAAATTCTTAAAAAACGGCGGGGAATGTTTCAGGAAATTGAAGTGCAGCCGTACATAGACTTCCAGAAACTGGAGTTTGTTCTTATTGACCCAACTGATCGGCAGAAAATACTGTATTCCATGGGCCTGTCGTCGAAGAGGTGAACAGGGGAAATGCTGTTTTTTTTATTTTGGCTACTTGGCGTTGGCTTGATCGTTTTTCAAACTGCTCTGTTTCAGTTTTTACCGCAGTCGATCGGACGTCCTGATTTTATTTTTATTCTTATTGCATTTGCCGCATATCGTTTTGCCTGGATACCCGGTATTGTGCTGGCGTTTTCGCTTGGTTGGATTATGGACGTCGTGGGTGGCATTCATCTTGGTTTCTATCCATTAATGTGCCTGCTCTCGTTCACTGCTCTGAAAATTCTTACGACTAAAAGCCCGGTCAAGGAATCAACTTATCAGATTCCACTGGTTGGTCTCAGTTACTTTCTTGTGCAGATGCTTTTTTATTTCCTCTACTCTCTGGCATTACCTGAAGAACTACCGGAATGGGTATGGGGGGAGGCGTTGCAAAGAACAGTTCTGGTGGTGATTTCAGCTATTCCACTTTTTCTTCTTTTTAATTCTTTTTACGAAATTATTCAAAAGCGTCGATCGCGAGTCAAACCGCTGAGGCGGCGCTCCCGTTAGTCACTGTACTATTTTTGCAAACAACATCCCACAAGAGAGTATAAGGTACAATGAGTCTGAAGCCTCTTTTTAAAGAAATTGGAAAAATTGCAGAACGGGATGAAGGTGCACTGGATCTGTTAAAAAAACGTATCCTTGCTGCAGCTGCAGTTGTTCTGTTTTTCTTTGCTATTTTAACCTTGCGACTCTGGTCATTGCAGATCACAAATGGTGAAGAATATGCAAAACGTGCGTATGGCAACAGAGTCAGAGTGAGACAGGTTGCACCTCCGAGAGGGCATGTTCTTGATCGTTTTGGTCGGGAAATCGTCACAAACCGGCCCACGTTCAATGCTGTACTCATTCAGGAGGATTCTTATGATCTGGATGATGTATTGAAAAGATTGGCCCCTGTTCTTGATATGGATGTTTCAGAGCTGTGGGAAAAAATACGAGAAGCATCCGGCAACCCTCGCTACCTTCCTGTTCGTTTAAAAGAAGACATTGACTGGAACACGCTTGCCTATCTTGAAAACCATAATCATGAGTTTCCGGGGATTCGTACAGAGGTTCAGCCGGTGCGAATGTACCATTACGATAATCTCGCGGCTAATGTTATCGGTTATCTTGGATCTATTTCTAAAAAAGAACTGAAGAAGGCAGATCGGGACATATATTCGGGTGGCGATATTATTGGCAAGAAAGGAATCGAAAAGTTACGCGAAAGTGATTTGCGTGGAGAAAAGGGGAGAAGCTACTCAGAGGTAAATGCTAAAGGTTTTGAACAGAAATTGCTGAAATCAATTGAACCTTTACCTGGAAGAGAAATTCGTTTGACCCTGGATGTTGATCTGCAGCAGATTGCTGAGAGTTATATGGAAGCAGGAGAAAAATCTGGGGCGGTTGTGGCTCTTGAGGTGAATACGGGAAGGGTGTTGGCGGCGGTGTCGACGCCGAGTATCCAGATAAAAGATTTCATTGGTGGAATTTCCGTAAAAAAATGGAAGGCATTGCTTGATAATCCGAAACATCCCCTTATTAATAAAGTTGTTCAGGCAACATACCCTCCCGGATCGACCTACAAGATGGTTACTGCGTTGGCAGGGCTTGCAACAGGCGTGATTGATGAGAATACGATTCTTTATTGTCCCGGGCATTATTCTTTTGGTAACAGGATCTACAGATGCTGGAAACACAGTGGGCACGGGCAGGTAAATTTACAAAAAGCCATAGAAGAATCATGTGATGTCTATTTTTACCAGGTAGGCCTGCGGGCTGGAGTCGATAGTCTGGCTGAGTTTGCCAGGAAATTGGGTCTGGGAAAGAAGACCGGTATTGAGATGGAATATGAAAAAAACGGCCTGGTACCAACAAAAGAATGGAAACGAAAAAACAGAAAAACGAAATGGCAGGAAGGAGAGACTCTTTCCGTCGCCATTGGACAGGGTTTTAATCTCACCAGCCCCCTGCAGATATGTCTTATGACTGCCACAATTGCCAATGGTGGTAAGGTCTATCGGCCCCAGCTGGTTGAGCAGGTCATTGATCCTGAAGGAAAAATTGTTGAAAATTTTTCACCAGAAGTGGTGAGTGAAGTAAAAGGGCTTGAACGATATTTTAAAAGTATCCGCAAAGGCATGGAAGGAGTTGTCCAGGGGAAACATGGTACGGCTCGCCGGGGACGTATTAAAGGGTTGACTATCGCTGGAAAAACTGGCACAGCACAGGTTGTAAAAATTGCTCAGTATAGACATCTGAGAGAAGAGAATATTCCATATAAATACAGAGATCATGCCTGGTTTACCTGTTACGCTCCTGCCGAAAACCCTGAAATTGCGGTGACCGTACTTGTTGAACATGGTCTGCATGGCGGTTCTGCTGCGGGCCCTGTAGCCAGAGCTGTTCTTAATCAGTATTTCAGTGGCAGGTTGAATAATATCGACCCTGGAGATGAGGTGAGTATGAAGGTCATAATGTCATCTGGAGAGACAGTTCAATGATACGTATAGATAGACGATTGTTTGAACATTTTGATATGGTTTTTGCCCTGCTGGTTGTGCTGGTGTGCACCATGGCGTTTTTTAACCTCTACAGTGCATCCGGCGGACCGACAGGACTAAGTAGCCATCCGTACATCAAACAGGGGTATTTCTTTCTTATGGGATTTGCAGTTATACTTTTTGTGATAAGTTTTGACTATCATGAACTGCACTCTTGGAATTACCCATTTTACGTAGCTACCATATTTTTATTGGTTCTCGCATATTTTCTGGGGGACAGTGCCGGTGGTGCCCAGCGCTGGATAAACCTTGGATTTTTTAAACTTCAACCGTCGGAGCCAGCAAAATTGATGCTGGTAATTACCCTTGCCAGCTATTATTCAAGAAAAGAAGTGGTTGATGGATACTCAATTAAACAACTTTTTATTCCAGTTGCTCTTACCGCACTTCCTTTTCTCCTTATCCTCCTGCAACCTGATCTTGGTACTGCGCTAATGCTGGGTATAATTTTTGTTTCTATGACGGTATTTGTGAAATTAAAAATATCCACCTATACAATAATGGGTAGTCTTGGTTTTGGAATTGCTGTTTTCGCCTGGGAGCAATTACTGAAGCCATACCAGAAACAGAGAATACAGACGTTTTTGAATCCGGAAAAAGATCCAATGGGCCATGGCTACCAGATTTTACAATCAAAGATCGCGGTTGGCAGTGGAGGACAATTTGGCAAAGGTTATTTGGAGGGCACCCAGGGGCATCTCCATTTTTTACCTGAACGGCATACCGATTTCGCCTTCTCGGTGTGGGCAGAAGAGTGGGGGGTTGCCGGGAGTGTGGTTTTTCTTGGTACCTACTTTCTTATGTTGCTCTGGGGTTTGTATGTGGCAATGTACGCTAAGGATCGGTTTGGAGTGCTCCTGGCTTTTGGGGTCGTGACACTTATTTTCTGGCAGGCGGTTATAAATCTTTTTATGATCATGGGTTTTTTGCCGGTAGTCGGTATTCCCTTACCTTTGGTTTCCTATGGTGGATCCTCTCTTTTGACTACCTTGCTGGGGTTAGGGATTTTGATGAACGTCAGAATGCGCCGTTTTCAAGCATCCATGGCAAAAGAATAAATTTTTACCACCTGTTGCTATTGCGCCTGGATGATGAGCTCTTTGAGCCCTTGGATAAAGAGAGGGTTGGTGTTTAGAGAAGCAGATGATTCAAGGCGCATTCCAAGTTCCGCCGCCTGCTTTTTATAGAGGATATCTATTTCGTAGAGTGTTTCTATGTGATCAGAGACAAAACTGATGGGTACCATAAGGATATTTTTGCATTTTTCCTGTCCCAGGGTTTGCAGGGTTTCCGGGGTCGATGGTGAGAGCCATTCCACTGGGCCACTTCTGCTCTGGTAGCATAACCGTCCTTTTTTTCCTGTAATTTCTTCTATTGCTCCTATTGTTTCTGTAATGTGTTGTATGTATGGATCACCTTCGTTGATAAAAGATACCGGCAGGCTATGGGCGCTGTAAACCACTTCAACCTGATCCGAATCAAAACAGTGTAAACCTTCATTTACAGTATTGGCCAGCGCTTGGATATATGACGGTTGGGATGGCCAGAATTTAATCGTTTGCAGGGAGACAGGTGCCTGACAATGGTTGATAGCTTTTTGTAGTTGAAAAAGTGATGAGCCAGTTGTTGCTTTGGAGAAATGAGGATAGAGGGAAAGGGCTATGATACGACGAACGCCCTTTGCCACGAGGAGTTCCAGCGCGTCTTTTTCAGATGGAGGCCAGTATCGCATGGCCATAGTAACAATAAAGTCTCCTTCCGTTTTGAGGGCGGATTCCAATGCGCTTGCCTGTTGCAGGGTAATGGCTTTAAGAGGTGATCCCCCACCTATCTGAGCATACATTGCCCTACTTTTAGGAGCTCGCTTGCGAGAAATGAGCCAGGCCAGAGGCTTTTGCAAAAAAACAGGGCCAAGCCGTATAATGTGTCGGTCGGAGAAAAGATTGTAGAGGAAGGGGTGCACATCTTTCTGGCGTTCAGGGCCCCCCATGTTAAGAAGGATAACTCCGATTTTCCCTTGTTTTTCTGTCATTGTGATCGTAAAAAAGAATTGATGTAAACAAGCAACACCATTGTAATAGGAAATGTTCTGAATAGCCAGATTTCTTCCTGGTAAATTATGAAATTGTTAGCAGTACCTGAATTGTGGCGGGAAAACGAACTGTCGCCCTTGATTCTCGTGCAGAGGGGAATATAATAAGAGTAAGAGCAGATCTATTTTTGTCTGGATGGGTGGAATGGTAGTTGTATTCTGTCTTTCGGTATGAGATGATGTGCAAGGGATGCATCAGATGATGCATGGGTAAACAACGGTAATGCCGTTGTTTGAGTCTGAGATGGAGGAACCATATGGAACTGAAGATCGAAGCCCGAAATGTTGAGTTACGTAAAGGTTGGCAGACAAAAATTCAGGAGGAGCAGGCAAAACTGGTTCGTCATTATCCGAATTTTGTTCTTCATTTACGTGTCAGCATTGCAGCAACTGCCCACCACAAGGAGGGAGGGTTTGAGGTCAAACTTGTAGCGTCAGTACCCAATGATACAGTCGTTGTTACCCGAAAGGCAGAGGGTGTTCGGGCAGCTTTGACCGAGTCGTTTGACGTATTAGCTTTACAGCTCAAGGAGATTCAGCGAAAGAAACGAAAGAACAAGAAAAGTCCGCGTGGTGCGGAGCAAGCTCAACTTTCCGGTGTTATCAGGAGACTGTCTCCCCATGAGTCGTATGGGTTTATTACATCGGCAGATAAAAGAGATATATATTTTCACGAGAACGCATTGAAAAATATGGAGATGGATGATCTTACCGAAGGCGACAGTGTTGTTTTTGGGGAGACAAGAGGTGATAAAGGTCCCCAGGCAGCATGGGTGAGAGTCGCAGACTAAACATATAGCTTTTGTTTTACTAAAGCCCCGGGTGTGTAATGCCCGGGGCTTTTTGCGTTAAAAGTAGACAATATCGTAACTGTTCAGCAGCACTTCACCTGCCCACGATCACTTCGCCCAGCATACAGGTGTATAGCAGATCGGAGTGCTTATGGACATGTAAGGCACTGATGAACAACAGCGAAGCGGTGTCATAAATCTCGTGCTTTTACGATCTTTTTTGCCGTATGCTGAATAGTTACGCAATATCAACGTCTGGCATGTCAAATTAAAGATACAAACAGAAAAAAAACAGCTATACTCGCAACCTGAAGTGACTATGACAAAAAGTACTCAAAAGAGTTAACTCTATAAATATATCTATTGGAGCTTTCTGCTGTGAAAAAAGAACTCTATCTAATCGACGGTAGTGCCTATATCTATCGTGCCTACCATGCGTTAGCCCCACTTTCAAACAGTGACGGGATGCCCACCCATGCCGTTCTCGGATTTGTCAATATGGTGAATCGGCTCATTCGGGAGAAAAAGCCAGCCTATCTCGCCATTGCTTTTGATAGCCGGGGGCCGGTTTTTCGTCATGATATGTACAGTGACTATAAAGCGAATCGCCCACCGATGCCAGATGACTTGAGTGTACAGATTCCCTATATAAAAGATTTTGTAACTGGTTCGAATATTCCTCTTCTTGAGCTTCAGGGAGTCGAAGCTGACGATATTATTGCCTCGGCTGTCAAAAAAGGTTTGGCCCAGGGATTTAAAGTGGTCATTGTCTCCGGGGATAAAGATTTATTGCAACTGGTTTCTGAAGATGTGGTTATGTGGGATCCGATGAAAGCCAAGAATATGGATAGAGAGGAAGTCTATAAGAAATACGGTGTTTACCCGGAGAAATTGCTCGATCTCTATGCTCTTATTGGCGATAGTTCTGACAATATACCCGGGGTACCGGGGGTCGGGCCGAAAACAGCTCAGAAGCTTATTGGCAGTTATGGCTCGCTTGACGGCTTATACAATAATATTGATGAACTGAAGAAGTCGAAGATGAAGGAGAAGATTATTGACAATCGCGAGCTGGCGTACTTGTCAAAAGATCTCATCAGGCTCAAAGATGATGTTGAACTTACCGGAGATTTGTCAGAATACGCATGTAAACCTGTAGAGGGAGAACGACTTGCAGAGTTGTATACCGAACTGGGGTTTTCTAACCTGTTGAAAACTATTGATACCGCAAAGCCTGTCCCTGCAGATGGTTTCAGTACAGTCCGGGATTCTGTCCAGCTTGGTGAAATGATCAATGCTCTCCGGGGGGCTGAGCTGCTTGTAATCGATACAGAAACAACATCACTCAATGCGCGAACGGCAACTCTTGTCGGTATCTCTTTATGTAAAGATCTTAAAAATGCCTGGTATATTCCACTGGCTCATATCGATGAAAGTGGGGAGCGTTTGTCCGGGCAACTGGATGAACAGGAGGTTATAGAAGCTCTCCGTCCTTTTCTGCTCTCTGAAAAAATAATCAAGATTGGGCATAATCTTAAATATGATATCACCGTACTAAAGCAACAGACAGGTATTACACTCGAAGGCGAACTGGCAGACACGTTAATAGCCGCTTATCTGACCGAAAGTGGTGACAGGTCACTGAAACTCGATGATCTTTGTCGCCTGCGAGGGCTGCGGTTAACTTCATTTGAAGAAGCTGTTGCGGGTGATAAGCGGGAAAACAGTTTTGCCTATGTTGATATTGAAGAGGCTGGTAAATACAGTTGTGAAGATGTGTATGGTGCCCTGGTTCTCTGGCAGGAATTTGAACCACTCCTTAAAGAAAAAGGTGTTAAGGAACTTTTTTGGCAGATTGAGATGCCTATTGTTTCAATTCTTGCCGAAATGGAAACTACAGGTATCTGTATTGACGAAGTAGTGTTACGTCAGCTCTCGGTTGAGTTCACAGAGCGACTGGATATTGCTGAACAGAAAATTTATGCACTTGCCGGACATGAATTTAATATTAATTCACCTAAACAACTGGCTGTGGTGCTGTTTGAAGAATTGGGGCTCCCTCGTGGCAGAAAAACCAAGACCGGCTATTCAACAGATGTCAGAGTGCTGGAAAAACTTGCAGGTAAACATGATCTGCCTGCCCGGATCTTACAATTTCGATCACTTGCAAAACTGCAGTCAACATACATTGAAAAACTCTCGAAATTACAGGATCCCCTTACCGGCAGAATTCATACTTCTTTTAACCAGGCCGTTACTGCAACGGGAAGATTGTCGAGTAGTGATCCAAATTTACAAAATATTCCTATTCGTACAGAGGAAGGAAACCGGATCCGGGCAGCATTCGTACCTGATAAGAATATGATGTTCATTTCTGCGGATTACTCCCAGATAGATCTGCGGGTACTTGCACATTATTCACAGGATGAGGCTCTTTTGCAGGCGTTCAGGGCGGGTGAGGACATACATTCCAGAACAGCCGCTGAAATTTTTATGGTTTCTCCGCTTCTTATTACCTCAGAAATGCGAAGAGTTGCCAAAAGCATTAATTTTGGCATCGTCTATGGCATGAGCGCCTTTGGCTTATCAAATCAGTTGAAGATCAGCAGAAAGGATGCCCAGCGGTTTATTGACAAATATTTCCATCTTTATACTGGTGTGCAGAAATATATGAAGGACATTGTCGATCAGGCTCGACAGGCAGGTTATGTGACAACGCTGCTACACCGGCGAAGATCCGTTCCGGAAATTGATGTGAAGAACAAGGCGCAGCGGGAATTTGCAGAGCGTACCGCTATTAATACGCCAATTCAGGGCACGGCAGCTGATATTATCAAGCTTGCGATGATACGATGTCAACAGGTTATTCAAGAAGAGAATCTTCAGGCGAAAATGCTTCTGCAAATACACGATGAACTCGTTTTCGAGGTGGCTGAATCAGCGGTGGAACAAGTGACACCGGTTATCAAACGGGCAATGGAAAGTGCACTGGAGTTGGATGTACCACTTGTTGTTAATGTTGAGGCAGGTAAAAGTCTTGCTAAGTAGTTGTTTCTTGTAGCACATAATTAAACTACGGTTGCTCTCACTGAGGGCAGCCGTAGTAATCTGTACCGCTAAGGTCTCATCCTCTTTCTTTCATAGGGATATATTCCCTGCGTTTATTCCCTGTATAGATCTGTCGCGGGCGACCAATACGTGCGTTTTCTCTGTCTTCTTTCATCTCTGTCCATTGTGCTATCCAGCCTGGAAGTCGTCCCAGTGCGAACATTACAGGGAACATATCAGTTGGTATGCCCATGGCCCGGTAAATGATGCCGCTGTAAAAATCGACGTTTGGATAGAGGTTTCTTTTGATAAAGTATTCATCCTGGCTCACCCTTTCTTCCAGTTCTTTGGCAATATCAAGAAGTGGATCTTCCAGTTCGAGTTTTTTAAATATCTCGTCGCAGGCCTTCTTAATTATTTTGGCGCGTGGATCAAAGGTTTTGTAGACTCTGTGGCCAAAACCTGTCAGCCTGTAAGGGTCATTTTTATCCTTGGCTTTGGCTATATACTTTTCAAAATCTTTGTCATCTGCGTAGATATCCTCTAGCATAACAATAACAGCCTGATTTGCTCCGCCATGTAAAGGTCCCCAGAGTGCACTGACACCTGCTGATATAGAGGCATAAAGATTAGCACCGGAGCTGCCGACGAGCCGAACCGTTGAAGTTGAACAATTTTGCTCATGATCCGCATGGAGAATAAGCAGTTTATTGAGCGCTGATACTACCTCAGGTTTGATTTTATACGGAAGATTAGGGCGGTCAAACATCATGTTGAGGAAATTTTCGCAGTAATTCAGCTTCGGGCTCGGGTAGACCAGAGGATGACCGATGCTCTTTTTGTAAGAAAAGGCGGCAATTGTTCTGGTTTTGGCAAGCAGACGGGCGGTGGTGACAGTCAGTCCACCATATGCATCCTCTTCGTCCATCTCCGGATAGTAGTTATGTAGAGAATTAACTGTGGTTGACAGAATTGACATCGGAGATGCATTGGGAGGAAAATGGTCAAAAAAGTGGATCATATCTTCGTGGAGAAGTGCAAAACGTCGCATATCCTGTTTAAAAGATTTGAGCTCGTCAAAGGTGGGCAGTACACCGTGCAGTATGAGATAAGCCACCTCGGTAAACGTACAGTTTTTTGCAAGATCTTCGATTGCATAGCCACGATAATCAAGGATACCTTTTGCGCCGTCAAGGTAGGTTATTGAAGAGGAGCAGGAACCTGTATTCATGTAGCCGCTGTCAAGTGTCATGTAGCCTGTTTCTTTAAATAATTTCCTGATGTCAATGGCTTTATCGCCTCTGGTTCCACGAACTATTGGTAGTTTGTAGGTTGTTTCTCCTATGGATAGTGTTGCGAAATTTTCAGACATAAATGAACCCTTTGTGTAGGCGAAACAGTGCTTCTTTTTGGGAATCACATATTTCAATAATTATTGATAAAACCGGTAATCTGCGGGCAAATGAATTACACCCGACAGAGAGTAGAAGTTTATTGCAAGAACACCTTGAAACGGAAAACAGAACTACAGAAAAAACACCAGAAGTGGAAAAGAGATGGTGCCCAGGAGGAGTCTCGCAAAAAAAACGGCAGGGTTGAGTGTATAACAACCCTGATTGTGTTACCCGGACAGGCTTCGAAGAGCTTGTCCTAAAGCGAAGAACAGAACGTTACCTTAGTATATTTTTGACTTTTAAGCAAATTATCTTATTATTGAAACTTCTGAGTATCTTTGAAAAGCAAAATAAATTTGAGGGCAAAAAAATAAATTTTATGATAAAAGACAAAGAAAACAATGCATTAATTGATGAAGTTAAACTCCTTTGCCAATATGGGGTACCAGCCTCTGATCTTGATACGGCGATTGAATGCGTAGATAAATATCAAAAGAGCAGAATCATTTTGCGCTTGCTGGAGGAATATTATTCCACATTGCCGGAAGGACGTGAAGAACCGGTAATAAAAGTGGCAATGCTTGATTGCAGAAAAGGTGTTTTGCTTCTTGTTTTGTCAACCGGTGATCATGCTTATCTCTACGTTGTGTCAGATATTGATGTCGTCTGGCTCGGAGAGTATGGATCGGATATTCGACCGGAGATCCTGCAACACTTCGGCTATCCTTCTCAGAAAGATTTTCAGAAAAAATGTGTAAAAGTGGAAGATCTGGAAGAGTATGATACCAGTGGTGAAGAGCATGGTTCTTTTTGTCCGGTTTGTGGTGTAGCAGAGGGTGAGCACCATCTTCTCGGTTGTTCCGTGGAGATCTGTCCCTGGTGTGATGGTCAGCTCAACACATGTAACTGTCGTTTTGAACAGTTGAAAATTGAAGAAATTGAAGGTGAGGAACAACTGGAAACTTTTGCTGAGATGCTTGATGCAAAGGGGAGAATCTCTTATAAAAAGGAAGAAGGCCCTGCGTACCCTGGAACATCGGCGGGGCTTGATGAAGCGGGGAGTACAACGCGTAAAGAGTGAAAGAACGTATCTTTCACTCCTTGCTTTAGACCCTTTTATACGATGGAGAACCCTTTATCGCCCCTTTACCGATTTCAGGTACTGAAAGAGATCGGAATCGGAAGAAAGTATAAGAGATGTATTCTTGCCGACGATCTGTGGGTAGCTTTCAAGTGTTTTCTGAAAGGCGTAAAAATCGGGATCCTGCGAGTAGGCATCGCCATAAATCTGGGTTGCCAGGGCGTCTGCTTTACCCTTAATGGTGACTGCTTCCCGGTTGGCTGTTGAAATAATTTCTTTTAATTTTCGTTCAACAGTACCAAGGATCTCTGCCTTCTGGCCTTCACCCGTCGACCGTTTTTCAGCAGCAATTCGTTTTCGTTCAGAAATCATTCGATCATAGACTTTTAAGCGAACGGATTCGATGTAGTTTACTCGTTTAATCATCACGTCTATCAACTCAATACCATATTGAGGTGTTACCTTTGCCGCCACTTCCAGTATTTGTTCAGCAATTTGATCGCGACCATTTTGAGGCTTGG
The DNA here is from genome assembly GCA_947311315.1 of uncultured Desulfobulbaceae bacterium. Taxonomy (GTDB): domain Bacteria; phylum Desulfobacterota; class Desulfobulbia; order Desulfobulbales; family Desulfocapsaceae; genus Desulforhopalus_A. The sequence continues at coordinate 14,071 of CAMZKN010000050.1, forward strand.
TGCCAATGGTACTGGCGGAGGCAGTTTCTGACATGGTATCCACGGACCAGTCTGAGCTGCGGATTATCTCTATCAGATCGTTTTTATTGACCATATCGCGCACGGTACCGTCGATAATATCGCTTAAGAGGGATTGTGCCCGCGCCTCATTGTTGACCGCCTGGAGAAACTGCAGGGCATTGGATATGCGCCATCGGGCAGTAACATCAAGGTAGACGTATGTTTTGTCGTTAGTTGGGATCTGGTTTGGATCGCCGTCCCAGATGAGGATTTTCTTTTCAAAAACCTCGGTCTGCTGAATAAAGGGCATTTTAAGATGGAGCCCCGCTTCGGTAATAGGGTCGCCGACCGGTGCGCCAAATTGGGTTATAACAACCTGCTTGCCTTCTTCAACAATAAAGAAACCGTCATAGACCACGACAATCGCCAGCAGGACGAGACCAACAAGAAAGAATTGTACTATCTGTTTCATATCATTTTCCTTTTAGTGTCTTATTCCTGGAATTCTGTAGTAAAAAATGAGAAACCAAGCCACTTATACCCCCTTGTGGGGTGTTAGAATTCGTCTATTTCGATTGTGTTGCCGGCAGGCTGCTGGCTCCTGTGAGGTTCAGCAGTGGAAGGGGACTCTGCTGATCCTTATCGATGACATAAATTTTTTCAACGCCGGGTAGAATAAGTTTCATTGTTTCCAAATACATTCTTTTTCGCGTAACGTCCGGAGTGAGTTTGTATTCTTTGAGGATGTCTAGAAATCGTTGGGTTTCACCTTTAGCGTTGTTGATTCGCTCTGCTTTATAGCCGTACGCCTCTTCTACTATTTTTTTGGCATCGCCATCGGCTTTTGGAATAACACGGTTATATGTTTCCTGAGCTTCATTGACAAGACGTTTCATATCCTGATCTGCTTCGTTGACTTCGTTGAAAGCAGGTTTGACCGGGTCAGGCGGGTTAATATCCTGGAACTGCACTGTTCCAATGGAGACACCACTGAGGTTTTTGGGAAACAGGCCATCCAGTTCTACCTGGAGTTCAGCTTTTACCGAAGCGGCAAGAAGATCACGGTTACTGAGAACGTAATCAAAATCCATATTACCCACTATACGTCTGGTCACACTCTCAGAAATATCGCGGATTGCCTGACGGACATTGGCAACCTTAAAAAGGTATGCATAAGGGTCGGCAACCCTGTACTGAACGATCCAGGCAACGTTGATAACATTTTTGTCGGCGGTGAGCATGAGTGATTCCATGTCGTATCCGCGCCTGTCAAACACTGCCTGTTGGCCGGGAGAATGGCTGCGAAAACCGAATTCTTCTTTACGGATATTTTCTACGTCCACCTTATACAAATGGTCGATGTATGGAATTTTGAAATGGAGGCCAGGTGGGGTCGTTCGTGAGTATTCGCCAAGGCGGAGAATAACGCCAACTTCACTGGGCATAATTTTAAAGAAAGAAGAATAAACACCCTGCAGGACGAGAACTACAACAACAATTGCCAATATTTTGCCAATATTGGCAAATGGGGAAGAGGGTCTGGAAGGCTGATCCTCTCCGTCTCCCGGAGGAGGTGGCTTTTTGTTGTCTGAGAAAAAATCCTGAAGCTTGTTAATCAGCTGAGCTACAACTTCTTCCGGGGTTTGGGGCTTTCGTTTTTTACCCCACGGAGGTTGTTGATCCTGATTGGACATAGAGAATCTCCTGATCGTTGTTGACTGCTACAATGAATATCCACTACCGTCGAATCTAAAAATGCAAAATTCGAGGAGAGGATTGCTTATTTAGGTATGATAAACCCATAATGGTAGTAATTGATGATGATGAAAGCAATATCAATCGTAAAAATATTATGACTTTGTCATGGAAAAAAAGATTTAGGGTTGGAATGCGAAGTACCAGGAAAGAAAAACGGCGCAAAAAAAGAGAGTTCCAAGGAGTGTTTGCAGCAGAAATGATTTTCTCGCATTCTCGTATCCGGGCATTCGCACAATGTTTCCGGAGATGAAACCGCAGAGCAGGCCAAAAAGATGGGCCCCGAGGTCGGTTCTTTCTCCGCTTGAGCCGAGAATGGCAAGGAGAGCAAGCCCAGCCATAACAGGCATAAAGAAATGGAGGAGTGGTCTTGAAGTTTTACGAGCAAAACTGATAGTGCAAAGCATACCGATAATGGAGAAAATTGCCGTAGAAAACCCAACAAAATGATGATCCTGTCCATGGATGATAACGTTAATCAAATTGGCAAAAGTTGCTGTTGTCAGAACGGTTAAAAGGCCGATACCGTTGCCGGTGATATGGAGCAGGAAGTGCAATAGTATACCGCCGAGGAAACAGTTACCTAAGAGATGGACGATGTCGGCATGTAAAGTGAGAGCTGTAATCAACCGGTAGACTTGCAGGTTATTCAGTATGGCGTTTGAGTCACCGGCACCATTGGCAAACCATAATGATTCTGGAGTCCAATCACCCGTTATTGCAAAAATATAAACAAGAAGACCAATGATTATCGGACTCATGGCCAGGAATGTCGGAGCGAAAGTATCTTCTTTGGGGGGGGAGATCGGCCAGTTTTTGTTTTCTTGCGTGTAGGCTGCTATTTCGTATTGCGCTTTGTGCACATGTCGCTCGGCCACATACATCTCAAGGTGGTCACTGGCCTGACAATTGATGCGGTGCGGGATGTGGACGGCAGATAGAACCAGTGAATAAGAATAGACCAGATTGGGATCATCAACAGTAAGAATCAGACTGTCATGTTGAGAATTGTGTGTAGCGTCCATGGCTGGTCTGATGATGAAAATACGGCCAGTCTTTTGAGCAGACTGGCCGTAACCGAAACAGGGTTAGAGTAGGTTTTCAACACTGATGATACCACCGTGCTGTTCTTTTAAAGCCAGGAGTTCTGTCTTCTGCTTTTCGTATACGTCAAAGAGTGTTTGTGGAATACCCTCTTCCTTGCTGTACGCCTCACGTTGCAGATCAATACGTGTTATGATTTTGTCTACATAGAGTGCAAATTGCATATCATACAGTGATTGTGGGTACTCTTTGTCGATACCTTTAAAAAGTGTTGCCAGATCATCGTACTTTGGCAGAAATCCTATCGGTGTTTCGACAGCTTCAACATCGCCGTTGGCAAAAAGTTCCAACCAGCCAAGCCATACTTTCACATCTTTTTTCTCACCAAGCAGGATATCCCCTGAGCCACCCCGATTGCCATGGGTGAGAAAATAGTTAAGGCCGGCCATCACAGGTCTGCTTTTATCAGAAAACTTTGCAGAGTTGAAAAAGGTGAACTGCGCTTGCATATAATCGGCCAGAGCGCCGGGGATAAAAGGTGCATTGGCCCATGGTTGCCTGTTGACGCCGGTTGCTCCAACTTCGGTGGCGGTAGCTTTTGATACAATTGAGGCACCGATCACTACGCCTTCGTCGGAGTTTCTGGCGACCCACACCGGAGGCATGGTGTCCGAGTCTCTACCCGAATAGGTGATGACACTGACCGGTGCTCCCTGTGGATCTTCAGAAAGGGCCGTTGCGTGGTTGGCAATAGCGGATGCAAGAAGAGTACATCTGGAGTTTTTATGGGACATGGGAATCGGTTTGCCATCGGCATCGGTTTTTCCTTTAGACCACTCGCCCTGGAAATTAATACCGCTATCTGGTGCTTCTTCCCCATTTCCGATCCAGTGTGGGACGCCGTCTTTGACCAGAACGTTTGACCAGATAACCTCAGTACCGTCGCCACGCAGACAGTCCATCAGATAGGGATCGCCTTGACGGTTCACATCTTCAACAATACCAAAAATACCTTTTTCCGGGTTGATGGCTCTGAGGATACCGTCTTTGTCGATCCAGAACTGCGCGAGATCATCACCGATAAAATCAGTGCCAACCATTGCAGTGGTGGTTTTGCCGCAACCAGATGGTGCAGCACCTGCAAAAAATGTTTTTCTACCGCCGGGGCCGGTCATGCCGGTGATAAACATATGTTCGGACAGTTGTTCTTCAAGTTTGTAGTAGGTGGCGTAATCGACGCTGAAGCGGTGATTACCTTTTTTTAGCAGTAAGGTATTGCCAGCGTAGGTACAAAAAGTGGAATATGTTGTCATCCAGCTTCTGTCCATAAAAATACGGGCATTGGGCACATCTTCTGGTCTGTTTGGTCCTTCTGAGTGAACGTTGGTAAAGAAGAGTCCTGCACGTTTGGCCTCACTGTCAAAATCACTGAAACAGTTTCTATAGAGTATTTCGGCGGAGTGCAAAACATAACCCGAAGATGATATCTCGATTGCCGGGATTGTTGCTTCAGCCTTTACAGGCCCACGGCTGTAGAAACCAACCATCAGTGTTTTGCCATTCATGATTCCAGGTAGAAACTCCCTTACATATTCTATGGCTTCACCGCGGAGAACGGACTTGGCCATGGAGCTCATTTTCTCGCCCTCGTTGATTATGTAATAGGTCTGTTTTACCAGTCGTGCCTGATCTTGAGGGAGATCAAAATGGATGGTGTGGCCGTCTTTGGCAAGTTTTTTCTCCTCTCCTGCCTTAAGCGAGTATTCTCTTATCCATTGTACATCTTCGGGGGAACCGGTATTGACAAAAACGCTGTCGGGACGACACATGGAGATGGCATTGGCAATTTTAATCAAGGCCTCTTCATTGGTAATCAGAGCCAGTTTTTTTTGATTACTGTCATCGATTGTTTCAGTAAAGAGTTTTCTGGCGTCTGCGATAGTGTTGATACCACCGACAACTTCGAGGATATCATCTCCTTTTTTCAGTTCAAGCATTTGTCGCTCCTTTATTATATCGGTTAACCTGCACCATTTTCAATAAATTCATTTTGAGTGGGTTACGTGCAAAACTTAGTCATAATATGAATTTTTACCTTTATCGTCAAGTTCCACAGAGTAGTTGTTTGCAAAAAAAATTACTCAAAACCGTATGATTTCAGAAGGATCATGCTTTTGTTTCACCATACAAAACACTTAAGAGACAACAAAAAGATCATAGATGTTTGCCTTATCTATAAGGTATCGTGATGAATGTTTCGTTTTTCCTGACAATGTTTTTTGTGTTGTGCTGGCTTGTGGTTTGTTTTTTTTTTGAAAAGCACAGAGGAATAAAAAAATAAGACTGGAAGGGAAAACTGGTAAAATAACTACTGGTTCCCCGACAAAAACCTTCGGGGATGACAGGCTCATCAATCTAAAAAGTTTTTTATGGATGTTACCACCAGTTTTGGAGAAGTTACTGTTTGAGGAGGAGTTTTGCCGATTTTTTCCAATGACGCGTTCACCACCTGGCGAACATCACTTAAGCATCATCTGCCTTTGGGGTTTTTAGTCTGACAGTTGCAGTTGCCTGCCTTGGAATCGGTAATAATTTGTTCCATAATGGTGGAACGGCCGTGTTCAGCCACATCTTTTTCAAGATCTTCGATTGTGTGGTTAAAACAATAACATATTGTCCTGTTCGTCATCTGTTCTTTTCCTTAATTTTGTGATTTCTGCAAGACCTCTTGCGATAAGATCTGCCGGCACATTTTTGCTAAAGCGACCCGCTTCGTCCTGATAGACGCGTCAGCCCACACCATATTTTTTTTGTTTGCGCGCTTCCGGTTCAACATCAATGCTGTTTATACGAACAGAGGGAGAACCGAGAAACCGGATGGCGTCTGCCTGTTTTGTATCTTCAACCACGATGGTTTTAATACCTGCCGTGATTACAGTGTGCGCCAGGAGTTTTTTAACCGTTTCCTCGGTCTGTTTTCTGGAGGTACAGCCTGGTGCGACCAGGATTTCAATTATATTGTCTAGTGCTGCCATAGCTGTCCTCCTGTATTATGATTCTCCAATTCCAGCCGCCATGAGAGTAGCCTTATCGGGGCCGCGTCCTGTGCAACAGTCTGCAAGTATACCATTTATTGCGACGGCGGGAACTGATCGTACGCCGAGGGCCTTTGCCTCTATACCGGTAAATGTGACCGTGCGAAGATGGGGAGCCTGTGAGCAGTTACCTTTTTTTGCTTTCTCGTTATACTGTAATCCCTGTACTATACTACGGAGTCAAGGGTGGGAAGAAAAAAAGTGTAGTTGAGAGTTGACAGAAATATGAAAAGAAGGCAAAAAAGGTGTATGTCTTCCATTTTTTACGAAAAAAACCACCTGAGCTATTTTAACAGTACTTTTAAAATAGATTCCGACAGCTTCTTGTCCCCCCTGGCAAAGCATCTCAATGCTGGAGATTCTATTCTTGATATTGGCTGTGGCTCGGGGCGGGATTTGCTTTGGGGGGTGCATAGAGGGTACAAAATTGTGGGGTTTGAGCAATCTCCCGGGTTGGCAGAACTTGCCAGAAAACATTCCAGCTGTACAGTTATTGAAGGCGATTTTACCTCATACGATTTTTCATCGTTACACTTTTCAGCTCTTATTTATATCGGCTCCCTCGTTCATTTGTCAGAAGAAGAATTACCGCTAATTCTTAAATCAACGTGTCGGGCTCTTGTTGCCGGGGGCTTCATTTTTATTACCATGAAAGAGGGCAATGGTTTTTCCCAATCTGATGATGGCCGTGTCTTTACCTTATGGAGTAGAAAAAAACTTGAAAGGATTTTTGCAGACCAACATCTTCAGATAGTCGACTTTTCACGACAAACTTCTAAAATACGTTCAGATGATGTTTGGTTGGGGTATGTGCTGAGGATGAGAGATGAAGTCTGAAAATTTATTCAGTCCCGTCTTGGTGACTGGTTTACACAGCAAGGGGGTTCTGCCTCAAGGATGAAAAAAATGTCAGATGAAGCTCGCTTCTATGAAATTGAACCCACAAGTGAAAATTACTGGCGTGCTATTATCTTATTTGGTCGAAATAGTGCATCTTTTAAGTTTGCATTGGCAAAAGCGTTGTATGATTTAAGAGGACAATCAAACGATTTAGTGCAGTTGGAAGAGTTGGCGCCTCACTTTGCTGGGCATATTTGTGGGCATTTAAAAGAATGTGACACTCAGGGCACACGTAGTCAAAGCAAGTTTTTGAATCATTGCCGTGCTTTTAACGCAGGTACGCAATCAAAAGATGTATTGGTAGAGCAAACTCTAAAGTTAGGGTTTCAAAATGTTATAGATGCGTTTCACAATGTGCATGGAAGAGAGATACCAAATAGATTCTTTCTGGATGAAAGAAAGACGTAACTTCTCCAAAAGTGTTGGTAAAGTCCATTCTAACCGTCGCATAGCATCTTACGAAAATCTTTAACCAGTGGAAGGCCATACATAGCTTTTATTGAAGTGAGTTGTTTTTGTGTTTTGTTGTAT
>CAMZKN010000051.1 GCA_947311315.1 uncultured Desulfobulbaceae bacterium
AACTTGACGCCTCAGACAATGTACGTTTGATTTGGTTTTGAATATTCATGCATCAAGTATGCACGATTCAGACTTAAATGTCCAGACTAATATTATGGGTAATAGGCAGTCCTAGGAAGGCGAATAGCCAGTCCAGAAATTGAGGGCAACAACCTGTTGCCGGGCTAAATCCGTTTCGCCCAAGGAAAAATATTTGGAGGCTTCAATCTCAAGAAAGGTCCAGGTGTGATCAGCTTCAAGCCAGCCAAAATCGTGATTCACGGACAGATACTGACTGCTTCCTGTGGATGGATTGGTCGGATAATCGGTGTTATTGTATAGGATTCCCAATTCAAGCGGATGAGTGGTTCCGTTCACATTACCACTATCCGTTTCAAATTCCTGATACCTGTTAGACTGCCTCAGCACCACAACCGTTCCTCCATTTTCAAGAGGATTCCAATTCTCTCCACCAGTAGCTCCGGAAACAAGCATCCCGTTTTTGAGATTATAGCTCCCCATGCCCTTATCCCTCATACTGCCTATGGGAAGAACAAACTCAAGTTTCATTTCCCACCAGTTATCGGTACCTCTTTCCTCCACATAATCATCTTCATCCGAATTATTTGCCCCTGCCCTTATACCTGTAATTCCGCCAGGTATTTCGGCATAGGCACGCAATCGAGGATAGTCGCCTACAGATCCTAGAATAGAAAAATACAGCCGATCAGTTGCAGGCAGTTTGTAATCCCACAATCCAAGAAAAATCGCAGTAGCCGAGTCAACGCTACCAAAAACTGTTCCTCCAACCAGGAGCTGATCCAGTACATAGCCCTTGGCCATTCCACCTACACCAAAGGTCGTCCCCATGGAGTCCGATGGAAAAGCATACGGGATAATCAGCGTTTCTTTCGATGTCCTTGGGTTTTCTTCCCGATGAATCGAAAATTTCATGCTTGCTCTCGGCCTGGCATTACTCTCGGAAGCAGGAATAAGAAAAAATAACGCAACCAGCATGAGCACAAATATTTTTTGTGTATTTAATCGAAACATTTTTCCTCTGAATGTTTTTTATTACCCTTGCAAAAATGCAGTGTTTCACTACTCTCCTACTACTTATACTTACTTCACTTTTTCTGATGCTGCTATCCCTTTTGTGCCTTTTTTCACTCACATTCATCAGAAAACAGACCATCCTCATTCAATTTCAGCAGAAGTTGCTGCAGCTTTTTTTGTCTCAGCGAGGATTTTTTCGAGATATTTTTCTAGTTTTTCAGGTGAATTCAAGAACAAAAGAGCAAGTTCGGTATTACCCATGATCTTCGAATAGATATTTCTTAGATCATGTAATTTTTGTCTGTTTGGCATATTTCCCTTCTCTTCCGAAATATCCGGTACAATTGAAACATCCTGTTTTTCAAGAATTCTTTCTCTTACCGAAGAACCATGTTCACTCTTCGCAAGAAGATCGGGCAGCCACTGTATCAATAGAGTTCTCAAGTCAGAAAGACTGCAGGGTTTTCCAAGATACGCTTCCATACCGGCAGCAAAACAACGTTCTCTATCTGCAACGGTCACATGTGCTGTCAGGGCTATAATTGGCACTTCCCCGATACCATGATCCTTTCTAATTCTTTCTGTTGCCTCATATCCATCCATTATCGGCATTTGACAATCCATAAAAATCAAATCAAAACAATATGATCCAGCCAACTCAACAGCACGACTCCCATTTTCTGCAACCGTCACCGTTGTTCCTATGGAACGTAAAAGATGTGCTATCACCTCACGATTTACATCATTATCCTCAACGAGCAAAATTCTCGGAGACCTGATCCATTGAAGAACCGGAGTGGAATCGACACCAGCCGTCAACGGCTTTTCCTGTCCACCTGCAACCGGAAAAGTGAGAGCAAATGTAAAAACAGTTCCTTTATCCACAACACTTTCAACTTCCAGAGTGCTACCCAGCAGACCAACAATTTTTGAGCAGATTGCCAGGCCAAGGCCGGTACCACCATATTTACGGGATGCCGAGGAGTCCACCTGCCTGAAAGGCTCAAAAATAGAGTCAATTTCCCCAGCGGAAATACCAATACCCGTATCGGATACTTTAAAAACAAGATTTACCGTGTCGTTTATTCGGCTCGCCGTCGATACTGTCAGAGCTACTTCCCCTTTTTTGGTAAACTTAAAAGCATTTGACAATATGTTATTACAGACCTGAACCAGTTTAAACTGATCGCCAATAAGGTGTGTTGGTACATCATCTGCTATCGTGCAAAAAAAATCCAGATCACGCGATAACGCCATTTCCCTGTATACAGCGCAGATGTCTTCAATAGCCCGTTGGAGGTTAAAAGGTGAATTGTCGATTACCAGTTCATCAGCTTCAATTTTGGAGTAATCCAGACCGTCCGAGATAACTCTGGAAAGCCAGTTCGAACTATTTTCTACCAATTGCACATAGTGTCGCTGCTGTTTATCAAGACTTGTCTGTTTAAACAGACTGATAAGGCCGATAATTCGTAACTTCTCCAAAAGTGTTGGTAAAATAAAGCGTGCGTTCGAACCCCTGCCCTTGTATGATGGGAAGCATGAAAAGCACATTCGATCAACTCACCAAAAACATTCCCAAAGAAGACAAAGAAAAT
>CAMZKN010000052.1 GCA_947311315.1 uncultured Desulfobulbaceae bacterium
CTCCTTGGGCCAAAGCGGTACTGAAAACTTTAATCATAAGAAATATTATCATCCGAACCTGTAAAGTGTCAATAAAATAGTATCAAGTCATACTGTGATACCTATAGTTTAAAACGAAAGATCGGTTTTAGAAATCTGCAGAAAAATACTGCCTCTTCATGTGCATGAACGACATCATAGCGGTGTGTTATCAGTAGCCTGATGGTGTACAGAATCATGAAAATGTCGAGAAACAGTTTGAAGAGAGACGGGCCTACTTTGATCTGTGATGATCTGAAAAATCGTGGTATCCTTATGACATTTAATCCGGGGATGAGGACATCGGCACCCTGACCGTAGGTGAGCAGGTCAATCTCGTGACCCAGCTGTGAAGTGATCAGTGCCCGATAATAAACGCTGAAAGGAGTTCCTCTGGGGGTAAAAAATGGTTCAGGGGCTATAACCAGGACTTTCATGTCATCTTCCTCCTGTACGAAAGCTGCAATTAAAGCGGCAATTCGCACGAACGCATAGAGTTGGTCAGGCTGCTGTCGAGGCTATCTGCTGTGTTACATACGAATGACGTATACTTTTCATATAATTTCTTTATGTTGTGTTCCTTCTTATGACCCGGAACCGTTTCATAATGTAACGGTCGGTTGCCTTTGTCAACTGATTAATGAGAATGATTCTGAAAATTTTGGCAAATACCATTGTGTCAGTGTATAAAAATGGGGATTAAATGTGTATTATCGGGTATAAACGTGACTGCAGTAAAACTCTGAAAATTGAAACATGAAAAGGATTCGCAATGATTTATTTTGATAGCCATGTTCATATTCAAGACCTTTTTTCCCTGGACGTCTTTTTTAAAAAGAGTTTGGAAAATTTTTCACAACAGATGTCACAGTCACAAGTGAATTGCAGTGGGACTTTTTTTCTTTTATTGACAGAAGGCAAGACACACGACTTTTTTTCTCTTTTTCAGAAAGAAGTAACGGAACGAACCGATATTTTACCACAATCCTGGAAGATAGAAGGAACTCAGGAGGAAGAATCCCTATTGTTTAGTCATAAAGACTGGCCGGGTGCAAGGTTATTTGTCGTCGCAGGGCGGCAGATTATCACCACAGAAAGATTGGAGGTGCTTGCCCTGGGCACAGCGTCAAAATTTGATGATGGAGGGGCTCTCGTCGCGACAATAAATTGTGTACGTGAAGGGCAGGGCCTGGCTGTCGTGCCGTGGGGCGCCGGGAAATGGTTGGGTAAACGCGGAAAACTGGTTAATAATCTTATTGAAACAGCAGATTCCGAAAATTTGTTTATGGGGGATAATGGTGGCAGACCTGTATTCTGGCCTGCGCCAGCAGCCTTTGCTCTGGCAGCAAAACGTGGCATACGTCTTTTACCCGGAAGTGATCCGCTACCTCTTGCCGAAGAAGAGCCGCGGGCGGGATCTTTTGGTGGCTTTGTTCCGGGAGAGTGCACTTCCGCTACGCCATTTGCTGACCTGAAAACACTTCTAACCGAACAAAATGTACCAATAACTCCATTTGGCAATAAACAGGGAACGATTCGTTTTTTTAAAACACAGATTGCTCTACGCATGAAATAAAGTATGTAATGTGTAGTTGGGGAAATTGTCACAGGTTGTTTCCTGAAGGTAAGTGTGTACTTTATCGTCAAAGAATAGTATACAATCTTGTACACATTAACTTGAAACGTAACTCCTCACGGAGTTCATAACTCTATGTTTTTATGACCTCTGAACTGTAACTGCTCACAGGTGCTCCATATTCGTGCAGGTACATTTGCCTGTTATAGCCCCTCTATACCGGCAAATGTGACCGTGCGAAGATGGGGGGGCTGTGAGCAGTTACCTTGAAACAAAGTGGTATATCCTCATAAACAAAAGGGAGCAGCATTATGCGTACTGAAGAATTCATCAAGCTGGAAGATAAACTTGGAGCACATAACTATAAGCCACTGGACGTTGTTTTAACAAAAGGTGCAGGGGTCTGGGTTTGGGATGTAGAGGGGAAAAAATATCTGGATTGTCTCTCTGCGTATTCTGCTGTTAACCAGGGTCACTGTCATCCCAAAATTATGGAGGCAATGGTTGAGCAGGCAAGTAAGCTGACCCTGACATCCCGCGCGTTCAGGAATGATCAGCTTGCTTTTTTCTATCAGGAACTGTGTGAACTCACCAATTCACATAAAGTATTGCCGATGAACAGTGGTGCAGAAGCGGTGGAGTCGGCTATAAAAACTGTTCGTAAATGGGGATATGAAGTAAAAGGTGTTCCCCGCGGGCAGGCCGAGATAATTGTCTGCAGTGAAAATTTTCATGGCAGGACGCTGTCAATCGTCAGTTTCAGCACTGATCCTAAATCCAGGGACGGTTTTGGTCCATTTACTCCTGGATTTATCGTAGTTCCATTTGGGGATATTGATGCATTGGAGCAGGCAATGACTCCCAATACGGTCGGTTTTATGGTGGAGCCGATTCAGGGAGAGGCGGGCGTCATTATTCCTCCGGCAGGATATCTTAAAGCAGCCAAAGCACTCTGTGAAAAAAATAATGTAATACTTGTACTCGATGAAATCCAGACAGGGCTTGGTCGTACGGGAAAACTTCTTGCTGAAGAGCATGAAGGGATTGAAGCGGATCTGACTCTCGTTGGTAAAGCGCTCTCCGGTGGTTTCTATCCTGTTTCCGCCGTGCTATCCAATACAGAGGTGATGGATGTGCTGCAACCCGGCGAACATGGTTCAACCTTTGGTGGTAATCCGCTAGGCTGTGCTGTGTCCAGGGCTGCATTGAAGGTACTTGTTGAAGAAAAAATGGTGGAAAATTCAGAGAAAATGGGCGCTCTTTTTCTTGAAAAACTGCAGCAGATTGATAACTCACTGATTAAAGAAGTGCGTGGGCGTGGTCTGATGATTGCTATGGAATTGTCAGAGGAGGCTGGAGGAGCCCGGCAGTATTGTTTGAAGCTCAAAGAAAAAGGGTTGCTTTGTAAGGAAACCCATGATCATATTATTCGTTTTGCACCGCCTTTGATTATAACAAAAGAGCAGGTTGAATGGGCAGTGGACAATATCACAGGCGTTATGGCTGGTTGATCTGTCTGTTATGTCTGAAAATGAGCATTGATATAAAACGCCTTCCAGTGTGTCGGGAGGCGTTTTATCCCATCAACAATTTCAGCGAATAAAAAGTTTCCTCACATCTTTCAAATGTTTAGAGGAACAGATGGCAATAACAGGCTCACCAGCCTGGATATGGGTATTTCCTACGGCAATCTGCCATTGTTTTTCTCTGAATATCGCACCGATAATAAGTTTATCCTAGAAGAAGCTGTCAAGCTTTGCCAGTGGTCTTTCAGGGTGATTTAACCCTAACCCAGTTCTTATACAACTTTAAAAGGTTACATTTACAATTGGACATATTGCTCAAAATAAGATACAGTTAATTGACCTATAAATCTTCTTGTGAGATATCATGCCATTAC
>CAMZKN010000053.1 GCA_947311315.1 uncultured Desulfobulbaceae bacterium
GTACGATAAACTTGACGCCTCAGACAATGTACGTTTGATTTGGTTTTGAATATTCATGCATCAAGTATGCACGATTCAGACTTAAATGTCCAGACTAATATTATGGGTAATAGGCAGATCTAGCTCAATATCTGATTAGCATATGCAATGCCAGTCCTGAACCTATCCGGATGAGCACATCACGGGGCATACCTGGAGAAAAAATATATTTTATTTTTAGTAAGTTAGAGGGTTTACAAAAAAATACTCAGCCAGATACAATAAGAAATATGTATATTGAGAGAAATTTAAAAATACGGAGAAACAACAGAATTATGGCATATGCCACAGAAGTGTCGCAACACTTCTGTGGAAAAGATTCAACAGGAAAAGAGATCCCTGTCGATGTGCAGTTCGCGCATTTTACGATAAAGCGTCGAACGATCAATTTTTAAAATACGAGCGGCTTTTGCTTTGTTCCCTCCGGCCTTCTGCAAAGCTGCTACTATTTCTGCACTGGTTTGCTGTTCTTTATTTGAAAGGGAGGTGTTCAAAATCTGGCTGGCTGGCAATTGCTCATTTGCGACAGCCGGAGACAACAATTGAGACACACCTCCCTGCTCTTCCCTGGTAACTTCGTCTGGCAAATGTTCAGAAGAGATGGTGGTTCCTCCACAAAGAATACATGCCCTTTCAATAGTATGTTCAAGCTGACGAACATTTCCAGGCCACGTATAGCAACAGAGCAACGCCATAGCCTGCTCTGAAATACCGGTAATGCTCTTGCCCATTTTTTCTGCATGAACCTGAATAAAATGGTTAGCAAGGATGGGAATATCTCCGCCACGATCCTTTAAAAAAGGAAGATGAATATCTATAATCAACAGCCGAAAATAGAGATCTTCCCGAAAACTTCCTTCCTTTACTTTTTCCTTCAGATCGACATTGGTGGCTGCCACAACACGCACATCAACATGAATTTCTTTGTCACGCCCCACAGGATAAAAAGTTTTTTCCTGTAAAAACCTGAGCAGACGCAGCTGCATAGTGACTGAGATATCACCAATTTCATCTAAAAAAAGTGTGCCTCCATCTGCCTGCAGTATTCTTCCCATCCGGTTATCTTCGGCGCCGGTAAATGAGCCTTTTTTATGACCGAACAGTTCACTTTCAAGAAGGTTGTCTGGAATTGCCGCACAATCTACCATTATCAGGGGTTGACTGCGCCGGGGACTTTCCTGGTGCAGAGCATGCACAACAAGTTCCTTCCCTGTTCCGCTGGCTCCCGTGATCAGCACAGAAGAATCAACCTTACCGATATTTTCAATCAATAAATACACATTTCTCATCGCCTGGCTGGAGCCGATCATTCGATGAAAATGTGTTCTTTCCTGTGGATATTCAAGTCGTTCCGGTGTCATATCCCTGAAAACCAGAACAGCCCCCGATGGCGTGCCCGTACCATCATCAAGTGGAGAAATACAGATGCTCAAAACATGACAAAGCCCTCCCACACAGTATTCCACCCTGTGATCGACAAGGTCTTTACCGCTTTGCTGAACATTGTTGATATCATCAAAAAGCTGCCGGAAATCTTCGCTCTTAAAAAGATTTACGATATCTACCCCTTCCCTCAACTCAATATCCATTTTTCGAAAGAGGTACACTGCAGCCTGATTCATTTTCAATAACGTCAATTTTCGATCAACAGAAATAATGGAGTCGGAAACGCTTTTAAAAAGTGTTTCCAAAAAGCGCTGGTACTGTTTTCTGGCGATTTCCGCCTCTTTTTTTTCCTGTTCCAGACGATACTGGCCTATAGCCATCCGTGCGGTTTTTAACAGAGTATCCTTTTCAACAGGTTTTGCCAGATAATCAAAAGCCCCCAGCCGGACAGCATCCGAAGCGGTCTCAACGTGGGGATATCCCGTCACCATAACCACCGGACAGGTAACGCCTAACTCTCTGAATCGCCTTAACAAGTCAATCCCTGAATGATTTTCCAGTACAATATCACAGAAAATCAGATCAAATATTCTCGAAGACACAGCTTTTACCGCCTCTTCAAAGGAACCGACAGCAATAACTGTTTCGTAGTCGGCACGTCGCAAAAAGGTACTAAATGTATTTCTTAGACTAATCTCATCATCCACAACGAGAATCGCAGTTTCTTTCGAAATTTCCTGAGGAACTCCATCACTCATATCGCTTCCTGGTTTCCTAAAATGATGATTAAAAATTTTACTTGTATGTGTTCATATCCCGAAAAACAACAACGGCACCCGTGAGCATCCCTCTATCCCGAATTGGAGTAGATACATACTCCACAGGAAAACTGCTGCCGTTTTTGCACCAGAAAACATCCCCTGTTCTGTAGTGTACTTTTCCATCCCGATAGGCCTTGTATATGGGGCAATCTTCAACCGGATGAGGAGTACCATCAGCATTGGTATGATGGATAAGTTTATGGTGAGTGTTACCAATTAACTCTTCTGTCTCCCAGCCCAGCATGAGCGAAGCCGCCTTGTTAACAAAAATGACTTTACCTTTGTTATCAAGACCAAGAATACCCTCTCCTGCCGAATCCAGGATAAGATTGGACTGTTTCTGTAATTCTCGAACCTCTTCTTCTGCCTGAATTCGTTCGGCAATTTCTCTATTTAACGCACCATTAACCCGCTGCAGCTCAAATGTCCGTTGTTCAATCAGCTCATCAAATTGATTCTGGGCTGTCACATTTTCTTCTCTTTCCGTTAGCAGTGCCCTGTTCAATTTATCAATGGTCTGCTGCTGCGTTGCCTTGCAACGGCGTATAGTAAACAATAGAGCAATCAAAAGCCCAAGCATGGCAAGGCCACTGACAAAAACAAGGAATCCCCGGTCAGCGGTCTCTACCCGCCAGAATAATAAAGCAATCAGCCCAAAACATAATACACATTCGCCGACCACTAAAACGGACATAGATATTTGTTTTTTCATCATTTTCCTTTTTCTGATTGCACGGGAAGATCAATTATAAACCTGGTCCATTCCCCAAGATTACTCTGTACCTTGATAGTCCCGCCATGATCTCTCACCAGTCCATGGCTGATACTCAAACCAAGCCCCGTCCCTTCACCTTTGGGCTTGGTTGAAAAAAACGGATCAAAAAGCCTGTTCTGGATTTCAGGGGCAATTCCAACACCATGATCTGTAAAAGTCAGACGGATACTTTCCTGTTCATCCGTACCACGAAGCTCAACTTTGATGACCAGTAGTTTTTCAGGACAACCTTTAGGGAATCTTTTATTCAAAGCATAACGAGCATTGCTGATCATATTCAAAACGACCTGTTGAAGCTGTTGTTCATTGCATAAAAGAGAAGGCAGATCATCATCAATGGCAACAGAGCAGGTGATACCATCTTTTTTCAAAAGATGATCCACCAGCTGCAGGCTGTTTAAAAGAATTTTATCTACCTCTGAAGGAGCGAGGACTTCTTCCCTTCGCCTGGCAAAATCGAGTAAATTTGAGACAATGCCTGCAATTCTTTTTCCCTCACTAATTATATTTTGAAGGTTTGCCATCGCCTCCTTATCCTCAGGTACATCAAGGATAATCTGAGCATAATTAATAATACCATTTATCGGATTATTGATTTCATGAGCAACACCGGAGGCAAGCTCCCCGATTGCCGCAAGCTGCGCTGCACGAATTGCCTCGGCCCTGACTACTTCTTCCTCTGTAAGGTTACGTGCAACCAGCAATGTGGCATTGATTTCTCCGTTTTCCTCGAGCAGCGGACTGACTGTCAGCATATAGGTACCGTGCAACCCATGCAGGTCAGTTTCAGATATATGCGTTTTCTGAGAACCGATGAACTGCTCAAGAGGGCACTGAATGCCACTACCATGCCCACCATGCAGAATATCACAGACATTTTTTCCTATGACCTCACTGCGAAGTCTTTTGGCGGCACCGCATGTAGCCGGATTTGCTTCAAGAATGGTATTGTCATTTGCTACCACCAAAGCCGGATCCTGTATCGCTATAAAGATTTTCTCCCAACGGGCGGTGAACATGTTGAGCTGTTGATCTGTGGCCAGAGTCTCGGTTTCGTCGATGCCAAGCATAACAAGGCCCACCTTTCCCTGTTCAATATTGTGCCGAATAGAACCGTGCCAGAATATAAAACGTTCCGAGCCATCTTTGGTAAGCAATGGAGCAGTAAAATTAATATCAGTCTCAGTTTCTTTAAGCGTTTCAGAAAAAAGCTGCTGAAATTCAAGCCTGTTCTGAGGATTTATCAACACATCGACCCAATATCGTTCAAGTATTTCATCTTCTTTATAACCGGTTACCTCCTCTGCCCGTTTATTAAAAGATATTATCGTTCCACATGGACTGATGGAAACCATGAGTGCCTGAACGGTATCAATTATTTCTTTATTGAAATCCCTCTCAATCTTTAGTTTCAGCGCCGTGTCCTGAGAAAATATTGCCAGACCAATATCATCAATAACATGGGCAATAAATTCATTTTTCAGCTGCCCTTTTATTTTTTCACCACAATGAATGATCACAAAACCATACGCTCTCGTCTGGTAGCCGACCGGCCATACCATGCAATAATGATCTGCCAGGCTTTTCTCACCAATTGTTTGCGCATCACAGGAAATATGTAATGGTCTGTTCGATGAAACAAGGTTTTGACTTAATTGTTCAAATTGTTTACCTATTATTTCAGCGAGGTAGGTTTGTGTTTCAGCATCCAGGACTGTTGCTGGAGGTGATGAAGCATAGGGAATCAAACAGGATTCTTTTCTATCAACATCTCCCGCCCATACAGAAATACACCCAAGAGCATCCGCCAGGATGTTGCAGCAATGTTGAAAGATGAAGGCATGATCCTGATCTTCCGGATCGCACAGGCTATGTTCCCGAATTGCTGTCAGCAATCTGTTTCGATGACGAAACAACTCCAATGCTTCAGCATCACACTCGTTCAGTGGTTTTTCCATATGCTGCCTCCTGCCGGAAAACATAATGACAATAGATGAGCCTGTTGATTTAATGTATTTATGCCCGATCTCTTCGTTATGTGGAAAATTTAATCCTCGGAATATCAACTATATACCTGTGTTAAAATTTTCCGTATGCCTCGATATCAGACAGAAATCCTATTAAATCAACAGACTCATAGATGCCACAAAACCCTTTTTATTTACGCAGTATTTCTTAGTACTATCCTATATATCCCATCACACAATGAACGTATAAGTCAAGCCAGATATGCTCTTTTGCAAAAGAGTATGTGTGCATATACACTGTACAACTTTTTACAGACTATTGGATTATTTTCTTATGCAAAACACTATTCCACGCCCGAGAGTGTTGTCGTCCACTTCTTCGCCCCCACTTCAAGATAATTCAACCAAATAGAGCAACTGTTTCTCCTTTCTCAGACAGCAACGATAATAAAATTTGACTCCGCTCAGGTTGAAATTATATTAGGAAACAATTGATAATAATTATCAATGATAAATTTCTACAATCCATCATCATTTGAAAATGATCAACAACACAAATCAAGGAGCTCTATTATGAGTTTACTGGTAACCCAAAGTGCACCGGATTTTTCAGCAACAGCAGTTTTAGCCGACAATACATTTAAAGAAGATTTTACTTTGTCAGACTTTCGAGGTAAATATATTGTGCTTTTCTGTTATCCTCTCGATTTTACCTTTGTTTGCCCCTCAGAAATACTTGCTTTTAATAAAGCCGTGGGGAATTTCGCAGAAAAAAACTGTCAGCTTATTGGCATCTCGGTCGATTCCCATTTTTCACATCTCGCATGGAAAAATACTAATGTGAATGATGGAGGTATTGGAAATATACAGTATCCCCTTGTCTCCGATCTCGACAAATCGATATCCAAATCGTATCATGTACTTCTCGATGGTGGCGTTGCCCTGCGAGGACTGTTCCTTATTGACAAAGAGGGCATTATTCGACATCAGGTAGTGAACGACCTCTCTCTTGGCAGAAATGTGGATGAAGCTCTCAGAGTATTAGATGCACTCCAGTTTACAGAGGAACATGGAGATGTTTGTCCTGCAAACTGGAAAAAAGGTGATGAAGGAATGAAACCAACCGCCGACGGTGTGGCCGACTATCTAAGCGCCCATATCAGTGACTAGACCGACTCCCCCAGCGGTACGACGTCATAGGTGAGAAACAAACAGTCAGGCCAGAGTACCGTAACTTCTCCAAAAGTGTTGGTAAAATAAAGCGTGCGTTCGAACCCCTGCCCTTGTATGATGGGAAGCATGAAAAGCACATTCGATCAACTCACCAAAAACATTCCCAAAGAAGACAAAGAAAA
>CAMZKN010000054.1 GCA_947311315.1 uncultured Desulfobulbaceae bacterium
AAAGCTATGTATGGCCTTCCACTGGTTAAAGATTTTCGTAAGATGCTATGCGACGGTTAGAATGGACTTTACCAACACTTTTGGAGAAGTTACAAAAATTACACCTTACCCTTTGAATATATTCCGTATTTAACATACAATACGGTATTCTTTAGAAACAGCATGACCAGTCAACTCAATCTGGATCAACCAGTGAAAATACGCACGCAACTCACTCTCTACTTAGGGCCATTCGTCCTCATCATTGTTGCTGCCATTTTGGGCCTCAACTATTACCTGGTTCGCAATGCTCTTATCCAAAAAGCAAAAGACGATCTCATAAAAATTGAACAAAGTATGGGTCGATCATCCGACGCCCTGCTTGACACGGCAATCATTAATTATTTGCGGGGTATTACGGAGGCCAACCTTGATATAATTGAAGATTATTACGCAAAATTTCGGACAGGAAGAATGACCGAGCAGCAGGCAAAAGATGCCATACATGCTCATTTTCTCACAGAGCATGTGGGAAAAAGCGGCTACCCCGTTGCAGTCAAACAGACAGGAGATAAACTTTTCCTCGATATCCATCCATACCAGCGTGGTTTTGAATGCACCGACACCGAGGGGTGCCAACAGTGGAACAAAGTCAGAAATGGTTACACAGAATATGACTGGAAAAATCCAGCAGACAACAGTTTTCGGAAAAAAGCGGCGTACGTAAAAGAATTCTCAGAGTGGAACTGGATTGTCGGTGCCTCATCCTATCGGGACGAATTTGTAGATCTTGTTCGCATTGATGACCTCAGAAAACTGATACAACCGGGTCGAATTAATTCCAGCGGATTCTTTTATGTTTTCGATAAAAATTACAAAATATTAATACATCCAAGCCTTGCAGGAACAGACGGCAGACTACTTGTAGATGCGGAAGGTGCTATGGTGCTCCAGCGGCTTCGGGCAAGCGAAAACGGATTTATTACCTACCAGGAAAAAGATTCTTCCACCGGGAAAAACACACTCCAATATGCCACAATCCTCAAACTTGAAGAGTACAACTGGTATCTCGTTGCCACAGGATCGTACTGTGAAGTGCTGAAACCGGTGGAACATTTCAGAAAAGTAACGATTATCATGGTGTTATTGGCAGGTGCTGCCCTGATCCTTCTTATCTACCTGCTAAGCCGTAAGATTACCCGTCCACTGGTTGTTCTCGAACAGGCAGTCACAGAATTTTACACAACCCAGGAACCGATGAGCTGGCCATCCTTTTCCGTCCATGAGGTTGATGTTCTTGGCAATGCTTTTGCACAAATGACCGGTGAGCTCACCCATTCCATGCAGACATTGCAGGAAAAAATGATCGCACTGGCGATTTCCGAGCAGGAAAAAGTGGAAAGCTGGCAGCTCCTGGACAGCATTATCAACTCAATGCCTTCAGTCATTATCGGGATCACCCCGGAGATGCGCGTAAATAAATGGAATAGCAGGGCAGAAACGCTCAGTAAACGCATCAAAACAGAGGTGCACGGACTCCATTTGAGAGATGCTTTGCCCGAAATCAAAGGATATCTCGATGTTATCAGCAGCAGTATGATCAAGCAGGAAAGTAATGTAGTAAATTACGAATGCAAAGATTCTCTCGACCATACACGTATATGCGAGTTAACAGTATATCCTCTGGTCTCAAACGGCAACAAAGGCGCAGTTATCCGTATCGATGAGATAACGGATCGCGTTGAAATGGAACAACGTCTCCGGCAGAGCCAGAAAATGGATGCCATTGGCCAACTCGCCGAAGGAATTGCTCATGATTTCAACAATATGCTCAGCGGAATAATGGGTGCTGCGGATCTTTTGCGGCTAAAAGCAGATCCGGAACTGATGCCGCTGATTACAATCATATCAACGGCTGCAGACAGAGCGGGTGAACTCATCCTCAAACTGCTTGCTTTTTCCCGAAAAGAAAAAATAACCCTTGATCCCGTGGATATGCATACAATTATCGGAGATACTGTTGAGATCCTCAAACATACGCTCGACAAAAAGATTAGTGTGCACGTTGAGCTTGAAGCAAAACGCCATATGATCATGGGTGACTTGAGCCAGCTGCACAACGGATTACTCAATATCGGTATTAATGCGGGCCACGCCATGCCAACGGGTGGAAACCTTACCTTTACCACCCAGGTAATCAAGCTGGATCCACTGTTTTGTGAGCAAAGCCAGTTTGACCTCACCCCGGGATGGTTTGTCCAGACAACGATACGAGATGACGGTTGCGGCATTCCCGTTGCGCACCGAAAGCGCATATTCGAACCATTTTTCACAACCAAGCAGGAAAGCAGCGGAACAGGCCTGGGACTTGCTGCAGTTTATGGTACCGTTGTTCAACATAACGGGGCAATTTCCGTATACAGTGAAGTAGATCTTGGCACGGAGTTCCATCTGTTCTTCCCCCTCTGCGACAACAGTCTGGCAAAAAATCTCAAAAATGAAGTCACTATTACCGGGGAGGGCCTTGTTCTCATAGTCGATGATGAACCGGTCGTGCGGGCAACCGCCAAACTCATGCTTGAGAGACTCGGGTACGAAACAATGGAGGCAAAAAACGGTCAGGAAGGTGTGGAGCTCTATCAACAGCACCAGAACACCATTCAACTGGTATTGCTCGATATGATCATGCCCGTTATGGATGGGATAGAATGTTTTAACGCAGTACGAAAAATTAACCGAACTTTTTGCGAATAATTCCCAATCTCTTCTGTAACGGAGGTTTCCCGTTGAGGATAAAAATAGATATCACATAACATCAGTA
>CAMZKN010000055.1 GCA_947311315.1 uncultured Desulfobulbaceae bacterium
AGGGGAACCATTTTCTCCCTGTGAGCAGTTACAGTTCAGAGGTAATAAAAACATAGAGTTATGAACTCCGTGAGTAGTTACTATTAGCGATTCCATCAATCTTAGTGCGAGAGGTTTCAATGGCGACTTATGAATGTTCTAAATGCGGAATGGGTGTAAATGCTAAATGTGCAAAATGTGATGCACCACTCGTTGATGACAGTTTGAAATTGGAAGATGGTCAGGAAGTACAGATATCCAAATGTCCAAATGGCCATGGGAAAATTAAATCTCCAATGTGTTGTGGAGAGGACATGACCTGCAAGGTTTAGAGCCTTACTTTGTAAAGAATACCGGTTTCCCCTGGGCCCTTGGCCGGTATTCTCTGATTTTCAGCGTATTTTATCCGTTCTGATAGACGACCTTTGTTGTTTCTTCATCAAAGATATGAAGTTGTTCGAGGTTGAAGGCGATATCAATTTTGTCCCCACTTTTTATGATTCTTCGGCCTTCACATCTGGCTACAAATGTTACTGCCCCTAGTTCCACATAAAGGTGATTTTCGTTACCCAATGGTTCAACAACTTTCACTGTCCCGGAGAAAACCCATTCAGGTCGATCTGTTTCTGTGGCAATGGATATTTCTTCTGTACGTATGCCCATGACCACCTTTTGACCGTCTGTTATCTCTGCTCCTGATAAAGGTGGAACCGGGATCCTGATGCTGTCATCGAAGTAAAGATAATCTTTTTCCCCCTCGCTTTTGATGGTGCAGGGGACAAGGTTCATTGGAGGGGTACCAATAAAACCGGCGACAAAAATATTCACCGGCTTTAAAAAGAGTTCGAGTGGCGTACCAACTTGTTCAATATACCCGTCTTTCAGGACGACAATTCTGTCCGCAAGCGTCATGGCTTCCACCTGATCGTGGGTCACATAGACCATCGTTGACTGAACTCTCTGATGGAGCATCTTAATTTCAGCTCTCATTTGGATGCGTAATTTGGCATCAAGGTTTGATAGTGGTTCATCGAAAAGGAATATGTCGGGTTTTCTCACCATTGCTCTACCCATGGCCACTCTCTGACGCTGACCACCTGAGAGTTCGTGTGGTCTTCTCTGTAGGAGATCCTCAAGTCCTAATATCTCCGCAACTTCCTCAACCCTCTGTTGAATCTCCTCTTTGGGTGTTTTGAGTTGTTTGAGGCCAAAGGCCATATTTTCGTACACACTCATATGTGGATAGAGGGCGTAGTTTTGAAAAACCATCGCCAGGCCCCGATCCTTGGGAGCCACATCGTTGATAACCTGGTTGTCAATGGAAATTGTACCTTCTGATATTTCCTCAAGACCTGCGATCATACGCAGAAGAGTTGACTTACCACAACCGGACGGGCCCACCAGAACCAGAAATTCTTTGTTTTTTACTTCGAGGTCTATTCCGTGCACAACCTCAGTTTTGCCATATCTTTTTATAACGTTATTAAATTTTAGTTCCGTCATTGTGGAATTCACCTTTCAAGAGGATTTTTTTGTTTCCGAAGGGAAAAGATCAGTGTTCAAAAAACGTAACTATTCAGCACCACGCTGGAAATCACGAATAACTTATGAGCTTAACTATTTAGCAGTGTCTTGCATGCCCACAAGCAGTCCGATTAGCTATACACATGTATGCTGAGCGGTCTGATCGTGGGTAGGTGAGGTGCTGCTGACTAGTTACCAAAAAACAATAAATATGAGGAGAGCACAACTGTTTTTTTTGAATGAAATTTTAACTTGACTCTCTTTCTATTACCTACTATTCCCAATGAAGGTAAGCTATGTTTTTATAGTTTATGGTAGCCTTTTTTGCAAAGAAACGTTGTATAAGAATTTCCAACTCAGGAGGGAACACTATGAAATTGAACCGATTGATTGTAAGTGTTGCGGTGGGAATATGCCTGGCATTTCCTGCAGCGGTAATGGCAAAACCTGTTACCATTAACTGGTGGCACGCCATGCGAAGTGCCAGGGGAAAAGTAGTTGATACAATGATCAAAAAGTTCAATGAATCTCAGTCAGAATATGTTGTAGTTGGAACCAACAAAGGTAACTACGATGAAGTTATGAATGCTGGCGTTGCTGCTTTCAGGGCAAAAAAACAACCTCATATTCTTCAGGTTTTTGAAGTAGGCACACAGACCATGATGCAGTCTGGTGCAATTTATCCTGTGTATAAACTCATGGCTGATAATGGATATAAAATTGACTGGTCAAATTATCTCCAGGCTGTTCTTTCGTATTATATGGATGCCGATGGAAACTTGATGTCCATGCCGTTTAACTCCTCAACCCCAATCATGTACTACAATGTTTCCATGTTTGAAAAAGCGGGGATCAAACCCCTTTCCAAAACAGAGGCAATTACCTGGGATCGGCTTGGTGAGATTACCAAAAAGATTGTTGATGCTGGCATTGCTCCTGCCGGAATGGTAACTGCATGGCAGTCATGGGTACAGATTGAGAACTACAGTGCTATTCATAACGTTGCATTTGCCAGCAAGGCAAACGGTTATGAAGGTCTCGACTGTAAACTCGAAATTAATAATCCACTGGTTGTCAACCATATTGAACGGTTGAAAAAATGGGCCGATGATAAAAGATTCATGTATGGTGGCCAGAAATATCAGGGACCAAAAGCGGAATTTATAGCCCAGCATGTTGCTGTGTATATGGATTCAGTTAGTGGTATTGCAAAATTGAAAAAAGCTGTAAAAGATTTTAAATGGGATGCTGCACCTCTGCCTGTTGAAGCTTCAATGAAAAAGCCACAAAACAGCATCATTGGTGGTGCTTCTCTTTGGGTCTTGAACGGACACACCAAGAAAGAATATGAAGGTGTTGCCGCATTTTTAAAATTTCTCTCCGGTAATGAAATGCAGGAATACTGGCATAAAGAAACCGGATATTTCCCAATTACACTTAATGCCTACAATGATTTGAAGGCAAAAGGATATTATAAGGAAAATCCACTACAGACTGTTGGAATTGATCAGCTTAATCGCGCAACACCAACTAAAATTTCCAGAGGGTTGCGTCTGGGCTACTTCGTACAGATTAGAAATATTATCAACGAAGAACTTGAACTCGTGTGGAGTGGGAAGAAGACTCCCAAAGAAGCTCTGGATAATGCTGTAGCCAGAAGTAATGTTCAGTTGAGAACGTTTGAGAAGACCTATAAAAAGTAGAAAATGGTAGAGCAGGGGCTTTTTCATTTAAAGCCTCTGCTTTTCTTTTGATATGATTAAACGATCCGCTTTTAAATCATCTTACCTGCCCTATATCCTGATTTTGCCCCAGGTCATTATTACTCTGACCTTTTTTTACTGGCCGGCATTTCAGGGGTTGATTCAATCTTTTCAGCTCAGCGATCCGTTTGGCCAGAGGAGTACGTTTGTCTGGTTTTATAACTATCTTGAGATTTTTAGAGACCCGCTGTATTTGAAATCGGTTGTGACAACGTTTGTCTTCAGTCTTGCCGTGGCCAGTGTGTCGATCTCTCTTGGCTTGTTTATAGCAACCATGGCCAATCGTGCTCTGAAGGCAACGGCCCTCGTCAGGACCTTGCTTATATGGCCTTATGCGGTGGCACCGGCGATTTCTGGCATTCTCTGGCTCTTTCTTCTCCATCCGTCCTATGGCATTGTTGCGCTGGGGATTAATAAATGGCTGGGGCTGGCGTGGAATCCGGTTCTCAATGGTACGGATGCGATGGTTATGATTACAATGGCCAGTGCCTGGAAACAGATAAGTTATAATTTTGTCTTTTTTATGGCGGGACTGCAGGCCATTCCCAAATCACTGATTGAGGCTGCTGCCATAGATGGAGCAAGTCCTTTTAAGAGATTCTGGGCAATTACATTTCCACTGCTGTCTCCGACATTTTTCTTTTTGTCTGTGATGAATATCATCTATTCATTTTTTGAAACATTCGGGGTTATTCATACTGTAACTCAAGGGGGGCCCGGTGGCTCAACAAATATCCTGGTATATAAGGTTTATCAGGACGGATTTGTTGGTCTGAACCTCGGTTCTTCTTCTGCTCAATCTGTTGTGCTTATGACCCTGATAATTGTGATAACCGTTCTGCAGTTTAAATTTGTTGAGAAAAAAGTCCAATATACCGGATAGCCATTATGGTTGAAAAGACACCCATACTCGATACTTTTACCTACGTTTTCCTTATGGTTGGAATCCTTATTGTAGGGTTTCCCATTATTTACAGCCTCATTGCTGCAACGCTTCCACTTGAAGACGTGTCAAAGGTTCCTATTCCTCTGATCCCCGGAGATCAATTTCTGGCGAATATGACAGAAGCGTGGACCAGGGGAAACCTTGGGACACAGATTCTCAATTCATTTATTATGGCGACCGGCATTACCGTCGGCAAAATAACCATTTCTATTTTTGGTGCTTTTTCCATTGTCTATTTTGATTATCGGTTGCGGGTGGTGGCCTTTGCATCTGTATTTTGTACTCTTATGCTGCCGGTGGAAGTTCGAATTATGCCCACTTACGAGGTCGCAGCCAATGTTCTGAGTCCTGTACAGGCTTTGTGGGATACGCTGCATCTGAATGGCCTTGTTTCCTGGTTTACCGGTCATGAGTTTGAGATGAGTTTGAACTGGTCGTTGCTTGACAGCTATACCGGCCTGATAATGCCGCTTGTCGCTTCGGCCACCTGTACGTTTCTGTTCAGGCAGTTTTTTTTGACTGTTCCTGAAGAGTTATGTGAAGCAGCAAAGATGGATGGGGCAAGCCCCATGACTTTTTTTCGCAAAATCCTTTTCCCGCTTTCCAAAACCAATATTGCGGCCCTGATTGTTATAGAGTTTGTCTATGGCTACAATCAATATCTCTGGCCGCTTCTTGTCACAACCGATCCGCATATGACAACAGCTGTAATTGGTTTGCAGGATCTTATCCCGCAGGCCGATGATCTACCCGAATGGAATGTTGCTTTAAGTGGTGCTCTGCTTGTTATGTTGCCGCCGGTACTGGTGGTATTGTCGATGCAGCGCTGGTTTGTCAAAGGTTTGATTGAAAAGGAAAAATAGATAATGAGGCCTGGCCGCGGGGTGCAGCCAGGCCTCATTGTGGAGGATTTATGCGGGGTAGACGCTGTCGAGTTCTTCTTCGGACACGTCGAATATAGCATTATTATCCGGTAAGGGTTCTTTGGTAAAGAATTCGGGAAGACGGTCGTCATCTTTTGTAAAACCAGCCTCAGTATTAAACTTTCGTTCTGTCTGATTAACCGATTCTCCAAGCTGTTCCACATATTGCTCATCTAACTCTTGCCCAAGCACAGCCGAGGCACAATCAATAATGTGTTGTTTTAATTCTGGTATGTCGAGTATGGGCAGTGATGCAAACAGACATAATCCAAGGGAATCAATTGCTGCAAAATAGCCTTGCAGAAATTTAGAGACTGGTGCCTGTCCTGTTGACGCACCGGGATTGTAGTCCGGGTTGGCGGGGCTTGGTAATGCGTTACCACAGGTGTGATCGGCGCCCATGGGTGAGGTTGCGTATGTTACGCCGGTGCCTTTTAGAACCCTTGGGTCATATCCGGACAAGCACTGTTTTTTGACTGTAGGAATTCGTTTTACGCCAAGTGTCTCTCCGGTAAACTGGGCGCCGTTACCGATCATCTTGCCAGCGGTCTGTCCGTCATAAATTGAGTTGATAAGGGCAAGTGCTGCTTCGGTATCACCCCATGGGATCTTTCCTGCTTCCATGGCAACTGCAATCGCACCGCCGACATCCATCGTATCCAGACCAAGATCGTTGCATGCATGATTTAACCGGGCCACATCTTCAACATCTCCTATCATGCAGTTGCTGCCAAGGAGTGCAAGTGTTTCGTATTCTATTGAAGCACAAACAAGATCACCTTTTTCATCTGTGAGCACATTTGAGCAATGGATTACACATCCTTTCATACAGGCGTGGGAGGCCTTTGCGTTAGGACGTTTTGCGATAATTTCAGCCAGATGTTCACCGGAGAGTTTTTCGGCGGATTCGAACGTTCCCTGGGAGAAGTTTTTGGTAGGGAGAGCTCCCGTGGAGTTGATCATATTCACCAGAACAGGTGTACCCAATCCTTTTAAACCACCGATCAACGGGTGGGAAAGAACGCCTTTTGCAAGGGCTGCTGCCGCTTCGTCAAGTTGGGCCTTGTTCGCCGGAGTAACACCGGGGCCACCTGCATCATTAATAACAATGGCTTTGAGATTTTTTGATCCCATCACTGCACCAACGCCACCACGGGCGGCAAACCTGAGATGGTGATCTCTGGTTGATACTGCAATAGCTGAGGCTTTGAGCTGCATTTCACCTGCCGGGCCGATGCTGATAATGCCCACGTCATCACCATGCTCTTTACGCAGGATTTCCAGGCATTCATAGTTGCCTTTTGTTTGTAGAGATGCAGCCTGGTTGAATGTTACTCCGTCTTTGGTAATAGCCATAAGAGTAGACTCTGAAGCACAGCCTTCGATTATAACAGCATGGAAGCCAAGACGTGCAAGTTGTGCGGCAACAGCACCACCGGCATTGGATTCTTTGATTGTGTCGGTCAGAGGACTTTTGGTACCAATGGACAATCTGCCACTGCAGATAACATTTGTCCCGGAAAGGATTCCTGGAGCAAGAACTATTTTATTGTTTTCACCCAGTGCATCACATTTGGCTGGTACTTCAGCACTGACAATACTTGAGCTGAGACCCCGTCCGCCAAGCTGTGAGTACTGGGGGGAAACCTCTTCAAAATTGAATGCCTGTGTGCTCAGATTGATTCGTAATATTTTTTTCATGCTAAAACCTCTTAAAGGTTGAAAATGTTGAACTCTTTTATCATTTAAACATTAAATTCGGCAGCCATGTGGCAATGGCAGGAAAAATCATGACGAGTATAAGGACAAACAATTGGATAAGTACGAAGGGAGGGATAGCACGCCAGATATCCCTGGTCGTTATTTCAGGAGGCGCAACAGCCTTCATCATGATGAGTGCCCAGCCAAAAGGCGGTGTCATATATGCCATCTGCATATTAAGAATAAACAGAATTGAAAACCAGATCGGATCAAAACCAAGGAGCACTGCGATAGGTAGCATGATTGGAGCACAAATGGTGACAACTGCATAGTCATCCATAAACATTCCAA
The DNA here is from genome assembly GCA_947311315.1 of uncultured Desulfobulbaceae bacterium. Lineage (GTDB taxonomy): Bacteria > Desulfobacterota > Desulfobulbia > Desulfobulbales > Desulfocapsaceae > Desulforhopalus_A. The sequence goes on from CAMZKN010000055.1 coordinate 7,188, forward strand.
ACAGGAGTAGTATTACCTGCATGAAAAACAGAATAACATAACGGTTTACGTCGAGTGACCCTATGAGATCCATGATCATTTCCTGTGCGCCGACCGAGACATAAAAAACACCAAGCAGGGTGGCAGGGATAAGTATCCACAACACCATGCCGGTGATTTTCAGGGTTTCCATACAGGAGTCTTTAATGACCTCCATGTTAAGTTTACCGTAGATTGCACAGATTAGAATCGATCCAAGCGCACCCACGCCCGCAGCTTCAGTCGGGGTGGCAATGCCTTTGAAAATGGAGCCTAGTACCATAATGACAAGTAAGGCGGGCATGGCGATCTCTTTAAGCACCTTAAAGCGCATTCGCCATGAAACATCTATTTTGGTTTTTGGTAGTGCTTCAGGGTTAATTATGCCGGTGAAGACAATAAAAAGGATATAAAGAGAGGCGAGCATCATTCCCGGCACAAAACCACCAAAGAATAATTTGCCAATGGAAATACGGGCAATAAAGGCAAAAATAATCATTATAATGGCGGGAGGAATGATTTCTCCCAGTACCCCACCTGCCATAACAGAGCCAAGAGCAATGTTTTTGGAGTAGCCGTGTTTCAGCATTGCGGGGACTGCCACCAACCCCATTGTTAGAATACCGGGGCCAAACCCACCACACATTGCCAGGCTGACACAGACGCCTATGGAGACGATTGCAAGACCACCGCGCAGGCCTGACAACCAGTAGTTCAGACCATTGTACATGAGTTCTGAAATCCCTGATTTTACAGGAAAATTCCCCATGATAAGAAAGAGTGGAATGGTCATCAGGGTGGGGCTGGTGATTTGCTGATAGGTTGTTGTCGCCACCGTGTAGAGTGAATCTGCACCTTCAACAAAATACGTTAAGACAATGGTGATTGAGCCAAGTGCAAATGTTACCGGAACGCCGAGCAACAAAAGGGTCAGCAGGCCGCCAAACAGTAGAATGGTAATTAAGCCTATACTCATTTTTTATCCCCTTTCTTCTGACCCCCGCTATAGACTGCAAGACAGGCTGCAATAAAAAGAGCTGTCCCTATCGGAATCATCATTTTCAGCGGATAAAGCGGCATTTTGAAAACACCGACCATCTTCTCTTTGTTATTCCAGGCGTCAAGCCCCATTGCACCACTTTTCCAGAGCAGGCTTCCAAGAAAACAGAGTGCTGCAAAGAGGGTGAACCAGTGGATCACTCTCTTTACAGCAGTTGGAAAACGGTCATAGAGCAGTTCGATACGAATATGACTTTTGTGGATAAGAGCATAGCTTCCGGCCACCATAACAAAAACGCCGAAAATCTGTTTGTTGATTGGCCAGGCCCAGTTTGTTGGTGCGTTGAAAGCATATCTCGCAATTACCTCATAGGTTGTAATTGCGACAATCGCTAAAATGAAAAAACCAACGACATTACCTATTGCTTCAACGCACCGCTTGATTATATGTAACTTCTCCAAAAGTGTTGGTAAAATAAAGCGTGCGTTCGAACCCCTGCCCTTGTATAATGGGAAGCATGAAAAGCACATTCGATCAACTCACCAAAAACATTCCCAAAGAAGACAA
>CAMZKN010000056.1 GCA_947311315.1 uncultured Desulfobulbaceae bacterium
TAACATACTGATGTTATGTGATATCTATTTTTATCCTCAACGGGAAACCTCCGTTACAGAAGAGATTGGGAATTATTCGCAAAAAGTTCGGTTAAGACTTATAGTACTCCTTATACCAGTCAACAAATTTACCAATGCCATACTCAAGGTTTGTGTTCGGTTTGTAGTCAAGATCATTTACCAGACCATCAACATTGGCATAGGTAGCTGGTACATCGCCCGGTTGCATCGGTAAAAAATTCTTATCCGCTTTTTTACCAAGGCAATTCTCCAGCACTTCAATATAACGCAGCAACCGCTCTTTATTATTGTTTCCAATATTATAGAGCTTGTAAGGGCAGTAGGAAGAAGCCGGATCCGGATTATTACTATCCCATTCGCCACTCCCCTCTGGAATTTTCTCTATTACCCGAACCACACCTTCGACAATATCATCAATATAGGTAAAATCCCGTTCCATATTGCCATTGTTAAATACGTCAATGGGACGATCTTCCAGAATCGCCTTGGTAAAGAGGAAAAGTGCCATGTCCGGCCTGCCCCATGGGCCATACACCGTAAAAAACCTTAGCCCAGTTGTTGGCAAACCAAAAAGATGGCTGTAGGTGTGGGCCATCAGTTCATTGGCCTTTTTTGATGCAGCGTAGAGTGACACCGGATGGTCAACATTGTCGTGTACAGAAAACGGCATTTTTGTGTTAGCACCATAGACGGAACTTGAGGATGCATAGACAAAATGTTTAACTCCTGAATGCCTGCATCCCTCTAAGAGGTTTACAAAACCGACCAGATTGGTATCAACATAGGAGTGGGGATTAATCAGGGAATACCGTACCCCGGCCTGGGCCGCAAGATTCATCACCACATCAAACTTGTGTTGCTGAAACAGTTCCTCTACCGCTGATCTGTCGGAGAGTTCAATGTTCACATGGGTAAAGGCAGAACCTTCCGCAAGAGCTGCCATACGATCTTTTTTTAACTGCGGATCGTAATAGTCATTGAGATTATCGAGCCCGACAACTTCTGCACCACGGGCTATCAAACTTTTAGACAGGTGCGCACCGATAAAACCGGCCGCACCTGTTATCATTATTTTTTTCATTTTATCCTGTTTATTAACCAACGACATCAATCGTCAAAATCGCCTTCCGGGCCTTTATCAACCACCAAGGTTTTGGCGCGTTCTATAATCTTTTCTCTTGTCCACTCTCTTACATCTTCTATTTTCTTACCTTTGGCGCCCAGATCATAAGATCCGGCCTGCAAAAGTGCTTCTTTGGCAAGCGTTGCAGTACCATCGGCATTAAACACAGTGGTGAGCATGTTATAAACAAAATCCTCTACCCGTTTACACATACGTTCTTTAATATCTTTATCCTGTGCCTGCAAAACAATTTCAAAGGGAAGATTCAGTTTTTTATAATTGCCACCCTTCCAGCCATTTTCATCGGCAAGAGCTACCATCTTCTCCCACATCTCGCCGCTCATTCCTTCGCCTTTCACCTTGATGAAATTACCGTCTTCATCCTGTATGGCATTGCCGAAGTCGTTGACTTCCACGCCCCAGGAAACCATCTGCAATGCTGTGGCCACATTAGCTTTGGTTGTATTAGTTTGCGAAGTGATTTCCCTTAATTTATCAGAATTATTGCCGGATGTTCCATGTTGGGCACCGGATACACCGTAAGGCTCCAGAGCTTTATGTATTTCACTCGTCAACTCTACCTGAATACCCTGGCCACTGGCCTCAATACCATGGGACGAACCATTATTGAGAGCGATCCAGTCGGCAAAAATCCCATTAGCATTGAGCCCTTTAATGAGAAAGGAGGCATCATCAACCGTAGATAGCCCCTGATTCCCTTTGATTTCACCAACTTCGGTCTCAAGCCCTGCCCAGCTTGGGATAAACTGGTTCAGCTCAATATTTGCCAGCAGATTCTTGTCATCCGGCATATGAGAGGCGTCAACCGCAATCGAGGTAATACCGGCTGCAAACATTGAAGGTATTTCCATTTTGGCAAATGGAAGATCATCTTCTTTTTTGATACCGTAATGATCGGCATGAATGGCAACGGGTACCGTTATGCCGTATTGGTTGCATAAAGAGTCAACATAAAGAGCAATATTATAAAAATTCACCGGACAATAGGTGCTTTCCGATCTGGCAATTTCAATGAGAAGCACAGCATCAGCTCGCTGGGCTGCTTTTAAGGCCCCTTCTATAACAAATGGGTTGCGGCCATTGGCGGCAATTGCCATGGCCTGACCTTTTTTAATCATCGCCTGATCTATAACCTTGCCACTGACAAGTAATGCCTGTGAATTGGGGAAACGCTTTACTATATTAGGTGGCCTGCCTGTTTGAATCAGTTTTTCAAAATCGCTGTTTTTACACATAAATTACCTCCATATTATATTGTCTGATAACCATCTGACACTTAAATTGAATGTATACCGATCCATTACATAATGTAGAATATTGCAAAACACTTTTCTTTTCAAACGGTTTCATCCTGATCAGGCTCAGGAGGCGTATCAAACCCCTGAAATCCTTTACTACCAAAGGCCCATACCGCAATTACACTTATCTCATAGAGAATCATTAGCGGAATGCCCATCATCATCTGATTTACCACATCCGGCGTTGGCGTAAGAATTGCCGCTATAACAAAATTGATAAGTATTGCGTATTTTCTATTGCGGTTCAAAAATTTTGTGTTAACCAGACCGACTTTAGCCAGAAATACCATAAAGATAGGCATTTCAAAAATTACTCCAAAGGCAAGAAGCAATCTGATCGCCAAGGTAAAATACTCACTCACTGCCGGCAAAGACGTGAGAAATTCGTTGTTATAACCGACAAGAAACTTAAACGCAGGAGGAAAAATAACCAGATATCCAAATGCTGCTCCGCCAATAAAACAAAAAGAAGAAAGCAGAGAAAACGGGATAACCACCTTCTTTTCATGTTTGAAGAGTCCAGGTGCGACAAACCTCCAGATCTGGTAAAAAATCACAGGACAGGAAAGCAAAAGTCCACAGACCAGCGCGAGCTTTAGATAAAAAAAAACCCCTCTTGGTACGAGGTAAAGATAAGAGTCGTACCCGCAGGCAGTACATCTGTCAGTGGTTTGAAAAACCAGGTTCCAATGGGGCGAATAACCGTATAAGAGAGTCCAAAACCGATAATTACAGCTATAAATGAGACAATAAGACAGGATCTGAGTTCCTGTAAATGCTCAGTTAAAGCCTGCTTTTCCAAATTTACACTACCTTCTTTTGCATTCATATGTCATATCTTGTAAAAATTCGAAACAAATATGGTTATTTTGAAAGAGCCTGCTTACCACTTGCGCCTTCATTTGGCAAGATTCGCCTTAGATTACCCCAATTATTTTAAACCGGCTACCACGAATGGTCAACACTCCTCAAAGCAACAGTCAAAACAGCTCAACATGGTTCGTCTATATAGTCAGATGCAGGGACAACTCTTGCTATACCGGTATAACAACAGATATTCAACGCAGACTCACCGAACACAATTCCCCGAAAGGAGGTGCTAAATATACCAGAGCCAGGCAACCTGTTGCACTGATTTACCACGAACAGGTTGCATCACGATCAACTGCGGCAAAACGTGAACATGAGATTAAAAAGATGACCCACTCAGCAAAAGAAAACCTTGCCAGTTCGAACAAAGCATCAAAACAGTGACTGGATTTTCTCTGATACACCTTTGGTTAATTCAAGAACCTTCAAAGCATGTTCATTAGAGATGGTACCGGTACCACAACTCGGGGTGATGAGTGTCTGCTTATATATAGTCTGTGCATCAATCCCAACAGCTTCCAGCTTCTCCTTCTGCTTAACCCATTTCTCCGTAAGTGATTCAACTGTTTCAATATCAATAAACTCTGGAGATGTTGGAATAATACCGGTCGCCAGAATACCATCATCCGCCAGAAATCTTTTAAGATGATCAGGATATAAAATCATCTTCTCAAAATAGGAGTACGCATCATAACTGACGATATCAAGACCGGATTCAAAGATAACAGACCATTCGGTATTGGCACAGACATGGACACCGCAAAGCCCGTTTTCAGCACGTACTGCGTCGAAAACCTCTTTAAAACAGTCTGTAATTTCTTCCTGGGAAATAGTGATAAATGCAGAGGAACCAAGCCCGGCCAATGCTGGTTCATCAAAAAACATTATCGTATCATCACAAATTCCCCTCATTTTTTTTACCTGCCATCGGGCTTTCAGGGCAAGGTGCTTGACCGCTGCATCCCGCAACTGATCATTGTAGAAAATAGCTCTACCTTCCTGATCAACCAGACCGGTACAAAAGGTGATTGGCCCGGACGTTTGTCCTTTCAGTGCCGTTAAATTGTCTTTATGAGTACCGGCAACCTGTAAAAACTCATAAAATCCATTTGCCACCTCTTTTGAGAGTCCAAAACGTGAGGTTTCAATGTCTGCCGCACCTTCTGAAACAAGCAGATATTCCTCATAAAAGGCGAGCAACTCTTCTGCAAAACCACTTGATTCCGTATCAACAAAAATTTTCCCGTTCACCTCAGTTACGCCGGGCAAACCAGGCAGATACTGATTTATCATGCCTTCCTCCTTATAAAACGGCAACTGGGGCCAGAGAGGGAGCTGAGGGGTATAATCAAAAATAAGTTTAGCGGCCTCAAGGTGATTTTTAAGGGGTAGACTGCCAATCAAAAGTGGTAAACAGTTGGCTTTAAACTTTGACATATGTGAATTCCTTAATTTGTATTATGATTTTATGTTTTTTTATTTTTATAATTATATGAGCAATTTGAATATAAAAAACGTAACTTCTCCAAAAGTGTTGGTAAAATAAAGCGTGCGTTCGAACCCCTGCCCTTGTATGATGGGAAGCATGAAAAGCACATTCGATCAACTCACCAAAAACATTCCCAAAGAAGACAAAGAAA
>CAMZKN010000057.1 GCA_947311315.1 uncultured Desulfobulbaceae bacterium
CATATAAATAACCATAGGTTACTTGAATGGCATCTTTTTCAGAGGAAAAATTTTCGGTAAAACGCAGTGGGGGCATAGGTATTCTCCGGATGGGGAATACGCTGAGAAAGTAGTATAAAAAGATTTATGGCGCTGTCACGCCATTGTTCGGGGCAGAGTAAAATTAAACAATCAGGGGGGGCAAAGCTAAACAAGTATGGTTTAAATTCACGTCCCTATCTTGATTCATCAATTTGCCATTCGAACAACCTCGGCAGCGGAAGTTTTTGAAAACCTCTGACCGTGTTGCATTACCAGAGGTTTCACCCTCTTCAATCGCTCGAATCAGGGCAATATCCTCCATAACCTCCATAAAAAGATCCTGAACAACATCTTTCTTTTCTTCCATGGCCTCAATGATGGCTTGCTTGAAAAGATTTTTTAGCCTGTTGTCGTCAATTAGAGCTTCCATCGCTAATCCCTTGTTTATTTATGGCTTATACACCATATTGTTTCTTGTATTTTCTTTAGTTACACGATAAGGCATTTTACTGTCAAACAAAAGTATTTTTCAAAAAGCGATAAGAGTAAAATTAAATATTCGGGAGGGGGGGGAAGAACAAGGCTGTGGCATGCTACCCCCTTCATAACTAATGACGTCGTCATAATTCATCATTTTTTCTTGTAGCCTTATCATATTTGCTGTCAAAGCTGGTCATTATCTTCTGGTTTACTGTCGGGATAGAAAATATGGAGTTCAAATTTATTCCGGGAGGAAGCGGTTATGGAAGGAAGTTATGTGGAGAGGCCTGCGAAAAAAAAGAATGAACTGCTCGATCCCGGGAACCTGCTGTTCATTCTTTATATTGTACTCATGGTCTGTTTTATACTCTTTGGTAGTTTGTCTGAGGGGTACGGCACAGAAACCGAAAAAAATGATGATATCAGGCCAGAGAGCGTAAGAAGGGGTGAATTGCTGATGGCCCGGGAGGATGGGCAGTTGCAGCGTGCACCGCTGGTATCACAAAAGGTGAAAATTAAAATCAGTGGTATTACTGCCAGGGTCGTTGTTGAGCAGCAGTTTATAAATTCCAGTGAGCAATGGCTCGAAGCGATATATGTTTTTCCCCTGCCAGACGAAAGCAGTGTTGATCATTTGAGACTGCGGATCGGAGAGCGCGTTCTTCAGGGAGAGATCAAAGAAAAATCCGAAGCCAGAGCGATTCACGAAAAGGCCAAAAGAGAAGGGCGTAAAAGTTCGCTGCTGTCCCAGAACAGACCGAATATATTTACCACCAGAGTAGCCAATATCGGGCCTGGTGAGCAGGTGAGCGTGGTCATTGAATATCAGCAACTGGTTCATGTTGCAGGTGGTCTGTTTTCCCTTCGTTTCCCAATGGTTGTCGGGCCGAGATATATTCCGGGGCAACCGCTTGCAGAGGATGGTGGAGAGAGTGTGCAGTTGAATCGTACCGGCTGGGCTGTGAACACCGATCAGGTACCCGACGCATCGGAGATTACCCCTCCGGTGGATCTCAAGGGTGAAACAACAATTCCTGTTGATTTTACCATTGACTTGGCGGCTGGTTTTGCCGTATCGGAGTTGAATTCCCTTTATCACGGTATTGACAGTAGAGAAACCGGTGAGGGTCACTATGCAATTGCACTGACGGGTGAAGTTGTGGCTGATCGTGATTTTGTTCTTGAGTGGCGCGCCAGGGACTCCCAGGCAACCAGGGCGGCTCTTTTTGCTGAATCCCTTGATGATAATCAGTATATGTTGTTGATGCTTATGCCGCCGGAGACAGAATTTGCAGAAGTTATTCCAAGAGAAGTTGTCGTCATTCTTGATATCTCCGGTTCCATGGCCGGGGCTTCAATTGTTCAGGCAAAAAAGGCTGTTGCCACGGCTCTCGACAGTTTGCGACCCATTGATCGTTTTAATCTTATTGTTTTTAACGATAAGGCCAGAAGACTTTTTTCCGGGGCAGAACCAGCCGACGAAACCCATCTGAACAAGGCAAGGCGTTTTATTGATGGTGTTAAGGCCGGGGGGGGAACGGAGATGAAACCTGCGCTACTGCTGGCGCTTGATGGTTCGAATCACCACGAGCGATTTCGGCAGGTCGTTTTTGTGACAGATGGAGCTGTGGGCAATGAGGATGCACTGTTTACACTTATCACAAAACGGCTTGGTGATTCACGGCTTTTTACGGTTGGCATCGGTTCGGCACCGAATTCCTACTTTATGACGCGGGCTGCGGCCATGGGGCGGGGAACCTTTACCTATATTGGCAAAGAGTCTGAAGCGCAGGAAAAGATGAGGGGCGTATTTGCAAAACTTGAACATCCTGTAATTACAGATCTGAAAATTGAATCAGCCAGTGATGGTAAAGGCATTGAAATGTATCCGGCCCCACTCCCCGACCTGTACCAGGGCGAGCCATTAACAGTGGCTTTGCGTACGAAGTGGCAGAATGAAGAGTTGCATATCAGCGGCACCCGGCTCGGTCGTCCATGGCAGATATCGGTGGACACTGCAACCTATGGCAGGCGGGAAGGGATTGGTGCACTCTGGGCCAGAAAAAAAATTCGTTCCTACATGGAATCCCTGGCGCTGGGTGCCAATGCATCGGTGGTACGTGAGGAGGTACTCAAAACTGCTCTGACCCATCATCTGGTAAGTAAATATACGAGCCTTGTTGCCGTTGATACGCAGGTTAGCAGGCCGGAAAATGCAAAGCAGACACAGGCTGCGGTGAAAACTCATCTGCCGCAAGGCTGGCAGGCCTCAGCTGTTTTTGGTGGCAATGCACAGACGGCAACTCCAGCACCACTGCGTTTGCTGATTGGTGTTGTTCTTCTGATCAGTGCTGCTGTTTTCGCAGTGACCGGCAGGCGATCATGTCAAAGCATATAAAAGTCGTATCTTTTATACTCTTTGTCAGTGGTGCTCTGTTTATCATTGCAGGATTCTGGATACCTGCCAAAGCGGTTGTCGCCCAGCACCTGCTGCACCGGGCCTGGGAAGAGACATTGCAAGGGAGTCAAAATAATAAGCCCTGGCCCTGGGCTGATACCTGGCCAGTTGGCAGACTGCAGAACGAGCGATTGGGAGTAGATCAAATAGTCCTTGAAGGCGAAAGCGGAGAAGTGCTGGCCTTTGGTTCCGGGCATCTTCCGGGAAGTGATTCGCCGGGAGGAAAAGGGCACATCATTCTTGCCGGTCACAGGGATACTAATTTTCGATTTCTGAAAGATTTGGTCACAGGTGATATCCTTGTCCTTGCAGGTAGAAAGGGGAAAATGGTGTACGAGGTTGTGGCAATGGAGGTGGTAAACGCAAAGCATCTCTATTTTGATGGGGAGGAACGGGGTGTCCTCAGCCTTATTACCTGTTATCCCTTTGATGGTCTTACAGTTGGCGGTTCATTGCGTTATGTCGTCTCCGCCAGGAGTATGGGGCAATCTCCTGTTGCAATGGAGTACTGATTGTATGGCCTGCGCCAGATTTTTCATTGAGACCGGTTTCATAATAAAGGATTCAATGCCGAGCTGATCTGCTTTTTCTTTATCCATCAGAGAACTGTGACCCGTACAGATAATGATGGGAATTTCAGGTCGTATTTTTTTAAGTTTTTCTGCAAAAACACTACCATTCATTTGAGGCATGGTCATATCAGTTATAACCAGATCAAATTTGTCCGGCTGTTTGTTGAATGTGGAAAGAGCCTCAATTGGATTGGAGCAGGCGACTACACTGTAGCCGAGGCTTTTCAGTGTGATTTCTCCCAGTTTGACAAGTGCTTTTTCATCATCAACAAAGAGAATATTCCCTTTACCCTTTGTTGAAGTCTCAGCTAAAGCACTTTGTATTGCCTCTTTTGTATTAGCCGAACTTTTTGCGAATAATTCCCAATCTCTTCTGTAACGGAGGTTTCCCGTTGAGGATAAAAATAGATATCACATAACATCAGTATGTTACA
>CAMZKN010000058.1 GCA_947311315.1 uncultured Desulfobulbaceae bacterium
TACAACAAAACACAAAAACAACTCACTTCAATAAAAGCTATGTATGGCCTTCCACTGGTTAAAGATTTTCGTAAGATGCTATGCGACGGTTAGAATGGACTTTACCAACACTTTTGGAGAAGTTACCAAAAAGTCGGATACATATAGCGTCTCAGTTTTTTCAGGAGGTGAGGTTGCTGTCAGCGTGACAGGGGTAGAAAAAAACAGGAAAAGACAGCACGTGAGTAAAAGTGTGTATTTATCCATTATCATCTCCTGTTTCTGATGCGAGTTTGACTGTTCGGAATCCGTTTTAAAGCTCCTTACGTGTCAGCCATTGGGTAGAATTATGCGATGTATTTTTACATCAAAGTAAGATTTTTGTAAGAATTTGTGTCAATAATAAAAGATGGGCAAAAAATAACCATATATATCTTTTTATTACAAGTACCTTCTCAAAGGATCAGTTTAATATTTGTTATCCAATTTTAGTTCCGTTTTATCAATAAAAACATAGTATAAGGTATTGTTTATATGAATGAATTTCAGAGGTAAGGCACTAAATAAAGAAATAATTGTAATTCGGTTGAAAAAACTTACAATTAGTCAGGGTACACAGTTAACAGTTTTAATATTTATCGTTCCACGTTGGAACCTCAGGGTAATTCATGGATAATACAATTAATCAACTGCCAATCATTTTTGAAAGCCTGCAAAAAAATATTGCTGAAGCAGAACAAATTAGAAGAAAGCGAAGGTTGGTGTTCAATTTATCGCAACTCGAACAAGGTAAATTTGAAGTTTTAAAAAATGGTGAATTTACAAAAGATGTTGTTGGTTGGCTACAGGCAGAAACAAGTGATAATAAAGAAAGAATCCGAATGCTTGTTATCCTTGGTCAGGGAATTTTTTCAGAAGAAATAGAAATGCGGGAACGCGCCCTGATGGTTTATTCTCTTATTGCGGAATGGTCATTGGAGCAGGGTATAAAAGAAATTATATTTATTCTTGCAGATAAATTTACTGAGTGGCTTGAATTTGAAAAAGAACTGCTTCCCGGCTTTGAAATTATGATTAAACACATGGAGGCTCTGGCGGAATGGTTCTTGCGTAACGCTCTTTTCGAGGATGCTGAAAATATCATCGAACGCTTTTCGATGATTCAGACAGGGCGACTCGAAAAAAGTAATACTATCAAGGGAATTGTCAGTAAATCTCTTGTGACGCTTACGAGGAAAGAAATTGTAGAAAAAATAACAGATGGATATCTTTTTGAAGATGAAAATCAAAAAACATATAAAAATATTCTTATATTTCTTGGTGAAAAGGCGGCCACTTATCTTTTAAATAGAGTTATTCAAAGTCATAGTCGGGTTGAGAGGATTGCACTTATCAATCTTTTGCCGCGGTTTGGCGCTACGATTGTACCGGTTTTAAAGAATCTTCTGGAGAGTAAGCCTCCATGGGGGGTTCTGAGAAATGTGATCTATATTGTGTCAGAGCTCGAGAATGATGACGAACTGTATTCGCTTATTCAGCCCTATTTTAAGCATTCCGATAAAAGAGTACAGCATGAAATGATTTGCTGTGTCGTTAAATTTGGTGGAAGTGGGATGCAGCAACGTCTGCTGGAAGGTCTTTCTTCAGTCGATGCCAGTCTGAAAGTGCATCTTGTTAGAATTCTTGTTGAACAAGGTGAAAGAGATGATGCGACATTTGCGGCTTTTTGTGATCTTGCAGCCCAAAAAGATACTTTTCCTCCAGCCGTTGAAGAAGAATTATTGCGGGCCATTATTGCCGCATTTAAATATTTTCCCTCAGATAGCACGGTGAAGATATTGCAAAAAATGCGTAGAGATTATTTTGAGGATAAGACAAAGGAGCGAATTGTTTTTCAGATAGAAAGTGTTTTGAGTGTCTTGGAACCGCAATTGAGACATAGTCGTCAACATATAGATATTCCCAAGGAAAATATTTCCTTTGATTCTGACCCATTGCGCAAACAGTTAGCGATGAAAAAGGTTCAGGAAATAGAGGGAGAAGTTCGTGATTTCGTCAGAGCAGGAGATTCCGAGCAGGCGGGTGAGTTGATCTATTCTCATGCAGTTGATGCTACGGTAGAGAGGGATTTTATAACTGCTGAAATACTTCGAGATAGGCTACTGGAGATTAATCCAATGGCCCTTGCAGAGGTGTTACAGTTAGGTGAGTTGATCGAAGAACATAAAACTACATCAATCACAGGTCATCATATTGAAATTTGGCGAGAGTTGTACGATGAAATGACGACCGGACAATTTAACGCCCTCTACTATGCACTGGTGCAGGAAAATTATAAAAAGGGAGATATCATTATTGGAGCGGGAGAAACTGACTGTAGTCTTTTCTTCTTAAATTCCGGGTTTGTCAGTGTCAGTTGTAATTCTGGTGGAAATGAAGTTTTTCTCAAAAAAATGCAGCCCAGTGATATCATTGGCAGTGAACAGTTTTTTTCAACATCAGTCTGGACGGTCACACTCAAAGCTTTTTCAGAAGTGCAGGTTCACGTTCTTGAATATGATGTGATGAAAAAGATTTCAAAAGAATTTCCTGGACTTGAATCAAAACTGAAGAAATATTGTCAAAAATACGACAAGGTTCAAGATTTGCTGGAGATGTCTGGTAGTGATCGTAGAGAATATCCCCGTTACCCTGTGTCGTTGATGATTGAGAATGTCCTTCTTGATCCTTTCGGCAACAAAGGGAAAAGGAGTTTTAAAGGTGAATTGCTTGATATCTCAAAAGCTGGACTGGCCTTTACCATTAGAATTACCAGTAATATTAATGCGAAATTATTGCTGGGCAGGCAAATCAATACGGCAATTACAATAAACGGAGAAGAATTGCCTAAATGCAGTGGTCTTATTGTTGGAGTACGGTCGCATGATGCGGTGCGTCATGATTTTTCGATACATGTTAAGCTTGCCAAAAAAATTGACCAAATTATTTTTGACAGCATAATTGCAGTAAATAATTAAATCTGGTGATTTATTTTTAATGGAGAGAGCAATGATAGAACTCATAAAAAAAGCAGTATTGACAGGCATCGGTGTAGCGTCTTTGACAAAAGAAAAAATGGAAGAGATATCAAAGGAATTCATTGAAAAAGGAAAGTTATCGGAGGAAGAGGGGGAAAAGCTGGTAGCAGATATGTTGAAGCGTGCGGAAGATTCACGAAAATCATTGGAAAAGCAGACTGAAAAAATTGTCGATAGAACTTTAGGAAAAATGCAATTGGTTCGGGCCTCTGATATAAGTGAGTTGAAAGCAGAGATTGAAACGCTCCGTAAGGAAATGGAATTACTTAAAAATAGTTTCAATAAGGACGCTATTGATAATTAAGGATTTCTTTTTAAAAGACGTGTTTTGATTTTATCTGTAAAGCTTTGCAGTTCTTCAAGTTTGAGTGTCATAAGGATCAGGGTATAGAGACCGGCTGCGCCTGATATCAGTATAAATAGAGCGATGCTTTGCTGCAGGATGTTCCCATTGAACCAGGATATAAAAAATGGGCTACATACCAAAAGGAAAACGATAAGAGCCGCTGTTGCACAGAGTATTTTGAAAAGTCCCTTGACTAGGTAGCTGATGGAAAATCCGTTCATGCTTTTGTAGAGAACCACCATAAGAAAGATAAAATTCAACAACATGGTGCAGGAAGTTGAGAGGGCAATTGCCAGATGCTGATACTGGTCAATTGTCAGTTTCACGATAATGATATTGAAAATAACAGCCATGAAACTTGCAATAACAGGGAATTGCGTTTTGTTGAGAGCATAAAAGGCTGGAACAAGAACTTTGTTAGCCGAATAGGCAAAAAGACCTATCGAAAAGAAGGATAATGTTTGAGCAGTGGCAAAAGTGTCTTTTGCCGTGAACGCACCGTGTTCAAATATAAGTCGAATTATTGGTTCTGACAGTATGATGAGACCTGCTGTAGCAGGTAGAGTGAGAGCAAATACCATGGTGAGTGAGGCTACCATGGTTTCTTTCATCTCTGTGATTTTTTTCTGTGCTGCCTGTTTTGCAAGTACCGGTAGCATCGCGATTGAAAGAGCAACGCCGAAAACACCGATAGGCAGCTGGACGAGACGAAAAGCGTAATAGAGCCAGGATACGGCACCATCGCCGCAGGATGCTGCAAAATTAGTATTAACGAAAAGGTTGATTTGGGTAGCAGAGAGACCAACAGTTGCAGGAATCATCAACTTGAGTATCCGAAGCAATCCAGGATCATTCATTTTCAAAAGAGGCTTGTATCTGAAACCGGTTTTTAAAAGCGCTGGAATCTGACCACCAAGTTGCAAAGCTCCCCCGATGAGTGTTCCTATAGCCATACCAACAATTGCAGGTTGTCCGTAGTGGGGCAGAATAAATGCAAGAGATGTTCCGCCGACAAGAGACCCGATATTAAAGAAACTGGAAGCCAGGGCTGGTATAAAAAAACGTCTTTTAGTGTTGAGAATTCCCATTACCACCGCAGATAGAGACACAAAGATGAGAAAAGGCATCATAATTCTCGTTAGTTGTATCGTGAGCTCAGTTTTCCCGGGGATTGTGTGAAAATCTGAAGCAAGCAGATTGACAATGGAGTCGGCGAAATATATTCCTGTCAATGTGAGAATACTGAGAAGAATAAGAATGAACGTCAGTACATTGGATGCAAGTTTCCAAGTGTCTATTTGGGGGCGATTGGAGTCATATGCAGAAAAAACGGTTACAAAAGCTGCTGAAAGAGCACCTTCTCCGAAGAGATCTCTCAATAGGTTAGGAATACGAAAGGCTACAACGAATGAATCGTAGGTGAAGCCTGCGCCGAAAAGTCCAGCAAAAACCTGTTCTCTGACAAGGCCCAGAACCCTACTGCACATCAGTGCGATACTTACCATGCCTGCAGATTTGGCAATAGTTTTTTTATGCGTAGTGTGATCTGCCAACCGAAGAATACCTGAGGAAAAGTTAGAGTAGATAATTTGCGACACCAGAATACAGCGAATGGGATAAATATGCCACAAAATCATTTTCCTGTTTCAATTCAATTGAGTAAACGTAGAATTTCTTTTTGAAACGTTCCTGTCGTGTTATTCTTTCTTGACTTTGTATTTTGAAATTGAATATATGAGTATGGCCTTTGGTTCTCGGTAAAGGCAGTAAGTGGAGTGTATTATTGTAGCTTGGGGATAGCATTGAATAATCGTCGTTTTTGAGGAGATACGAATGCAGGATACAAATATGGTAAGAAATGTTGCAATAGTTGGTCATGGTAACTGTGGTAAAACTTCGCTCGCTGAGGCTATGTTGTATACCGCCGGGAAAATAAACAGGCTCGGGAAGGTTGATGATGGTAGTTCTGTGATGGATTATGAGGATGAAGAAACTGCTCGTAACATTTCCATCGGTTCGAGTTTTCATAATTACAGCTGGAATAAACATACAGTCTATCTCAGTGATACACCTGGTGATGACAATTTTCTTAATGAAACGGTATTTGCATCTCAGGTTTGCGATGGTGTTTTGTTTACAATTGGCGCAGTACTTGGTGTTAAAGGGCAGACAATCAAATTTGCAAATATTATTAAAGAAAAAAATCTGCCGACGTTTATTGTCATTAATAAAATGGATCGTGAGCGTGCAAATTTCCAAAAAACGATCGATGAAATTAAGGAATCTCTGGCTCTTCGTCCTGTGATCCTTCAATTACCGATAGGTGCAGAAGAAAATTTTAACGGATACGTCGATATTGTCAGCGGCAAAGCCTATCTTTTTGATGGAGATACAGGAAAAGTCCAAAAAACTGAGGTTCCTTCGGATCTCGTTGACGAAGTTGAGCTGCTCCGTGAATCTCTGATGGAAAACGTTGCTGAAACCGATGATGATCTTATTGAAAAATTTCTCGAAGAAGGTGAACTCTCTGTGGAGGAAGTTGTAGCCGGTTTAAAAGCCGGTGTTGAAACGGGATCCCTTACTCCTGTTTGTGTTTGTGCTGCAACTGTCAATAAGGGAACAGCACCACTTCTTGATGATATCAACGAGTATATGCCTTCACCTCTCAACCGCCCGGCCCTTGAAGCTACAAAGGTTGGAGCAGATGATGAAACTGTTGTTATAGAACCTACTCCTGACGGTCCTTTTGCCGCCCTGGTTTTTAAAACCATGGCTGATCCATATGCGGGTCGATTGACTATTTTCAGAGTATTTCGTGGAGTGCTTGAAGGAGATACTTTCTATAACTCCAGTAAAAAAACCTCTGAAAGATTCGGGCAACTTTATGTACTTGAAGGTAAAGAACAGAAACCTGTTGATAAAGCAGGGCCTGGTATGATTATAGCTGTTGCTAAATTGAAAGAGACAGGAACAGGTGATACGCTCTGTGACTCCACCGACCCGATATTGCTTGATGCACCGGAACCTTTGAAGCCTGTGATTTCCTTTGCTGTGAGTGCTAAAAAAGGTGAGGAAGAAAAGGTGTTTTCTTCAATTACTAAAATGCTTGATGAAGATCAGACCTTAAGTCTTACCCGACAGACACAAACCAAACAGATATTGCTTTCCGGTGTCGGAAAAGTACACCTTGATGTTATCGGATCAAAAATTAAGAGAAAGTTTGGTGTAGAAATGGAGCTTAGTCCTCCGAAAATCCCATATATGGAAACCATTCGATCTTCTGCCAGAGTACAGGGTAAACATAAAAAACAGAGTGGAGGCAGAGGCCAGTATGGTGATTGCTGGATAGAAATTTCTCCTTCTCCCGGCAATGGTTACGAGTTTGTGGATAAGATTGTAGGTGGTGTTATTCCACAGCAGTATCGTCCAGCGGTTGATAAGGGTATTCAAGAGTCTATGGAAAAAGGTGTTCTGGCTGGATATCCTGTTATCGATGTGAAAATTGTTCTCGTTGACGGCTCATTTCATAATGTGGATTCTTCAGAGATGGCGTTTAAAATTGCCGGATCTCTTGCATTTAAAAAGGGTGCAAAAGAGGCAGGACTTGTTCTTCTGGAACCATATATTGATATGGAAATCAGGGTTGGAAAAGAAAGCGTTGGAGATGTCATGGGTGACCTGAACTCCAGACGTGGCAAAGTGATGGGAATGGATTCAAAGGATGGTATTGAAATTATTAACGCACAGGTTCCCCAGTCGGAAATATTACTCTATGCAACTGATCTGACCTCTATGACAGGGGGACTAGGTAGTTTCAGTATTTCTTTCTCTCATTACGAGGAAGTTCCTGCTCAGATTGCAGATAAAATTATTGCCGAGCTTAATGCTGAGAGTTGATTGAAAAATGACAACTCATGGGGTAGATAGTGGTTTTTCGTTTGCGGTGTTGACTCTGAGTGATAAAGGTTCGCGCGGGGAACGGGAAGATACCAGTGGAGAATATATTCAGAAACGACTGGCGGAAGAAGGGTTTGTTTTGAAATCCTATGCGGTTGTACCTGACAAACAAGATGTAATTATAAAAAACCTTATCGATCTTGTTGATGTGCAGAAAATTTCTTTAATTGTGACCACTGGAGGAACTGGTGTTTCACCGTCCGATGTCACTCCCGAGGCGATGTCTAAAGTGATTGAAAAAGAAGTGGTCGGTATGGCGGAGGCAATGCGTGCTGCGAGCCTTTTAAAGACATCAAGAGCTATGTTATCCCGTGGGAAAGTGGGTATACGCGGCGAAAGCCTTATAGTCAATCTGCCAGGAAGTTTGAAAGCTGCACGCGAAAACCTAGAAGTCGTTGTACCTGTACTGCAGCATGCTCTGGAAAAAATAGGTGGTAGTACCAGCGACTGCGGCGTGAATTAAAAACAGGCCTGTTGGCTATACCAACAGGCCGAAGGGCATAGCGTTCCAGGTTATTGTCAGCTGAGTATTTCAACCGTGGCAGTTTCTTCTTCATCCATGGGTGTGATTTCACCAATGATATACGCCTTCTCACCTGCGGCTTCAAAATGATGTCGTATATCGTTTACCTGAGCCTCATCGACAAAAATTAATAAACCGATTCCCATGTTGAAGGTACGATACATTTCGGCGGCAGGAATTTCTCCCAGCCTTTGTAGAAAGGGAAAAATTGGTGGCAGCGGCCAGGCTGATGTGTCGAGAATGGCTTTGTATCCTTTTGGCAAGATTCGAGGAATATTATCGATAAATCCTCCGCCAGTATTATGCACCATACCATTAAGCTGGTAATTCCTTAAAACGTTTAAGACCGATTGAACATATATTTTTGTGGGTCTGAGGAGTTCTTCTCCAAGAGTGCAACCAAGTTCTTCCACGTATTGATCTATATCGAGTTTGTGGTCTGTAAAACAAATTTTACGCACCAGAGAATAACTGTTGGAGTGGACGCCACTTGAGGTCAGGCCGATTATTTTATTTCCAACCCTAATATCAGAACCATCGATTATTTTATCTCTGTTAACAATACCAGTAACAAAACCTGCAAGGTCATAATCATCATTTTGATAGAGTCCCGGCATCTCTGCCGTCTCTCCACCAACCAATGAGCATTGGGCCTGCCTGCATCCTTCTGCTATGCCAGTAACAACTTCTTTGGCAATTGAAAGATCCAGTTTGCCGACAGCAAAATAGTCCAGGAAGCACAGCGGGGTGGCACCACCAACAATGAGGTCATTGACACACATTGCCACCAGATCGATACCAATAGTATCGTGTTTGTTGCACAGATGAGCAATGTTCAGCTTAGTGCCCACTCCATCTGTTGAATTAACAATGACTGGCTTGTCATATTTATTTGTGTCAATTGCGATGTGTGATGAAAATCCACCAATACCACCGAGGACACTACGCTGATGTGTAGAGGCAACGATATCTTTGATCTCTTCGACAAAAGCATTTCCTTTGTCAATGTCTACACCTGCCTGACTATATTTACTCGCTGTTTTTGAACTCATATCACTATGTTTTTTATATGTAAAAAATTTGAAAGAGAATGTTGCCGACTATACTCCATTACTCATATTATTAAGCGTTGTTGGAAAATGCAATGTAATTACATTCATCTTCAGGATTTGTTTATGAGACGAGAGGTGCGCATTGCAAAATTGCACTCGTTTTGTTACATACTCAACCTATGAAATTATTAACACTTCTCATTGGCTTGATACTGATTTTAGAAGGACTACCTTATGTGGCAGCACCTGATGCGATGCAGAATTGGCTCAAAAAACTGGCCGAGATGAATCCTCAGCACCTTCGATCTGTTGGCATTATTGCAATGGCAATCGGACTTGGAATCTGCTTTGTTGTTCAAAAGACCTCTGTATTTGAATAGGTATTCTGGCTCAGATACCAGTTTTATAATTTTAATTGTATTTCCGTGGTGTGCATTATGGAAGATAGAGGAAAAAAAGAATTAGTAGGCAATGAAGGAATGGTTGTCCTCGACATGGTAAGAAGATTGAGCCGTAGGGGAGCCATAGAGCATTTGACCAAGCTTATACGTAAGACGCACCCCGCGGATGTTGCATGGGTATACCGTCATCTTACGGAAGATGAGCGGACAACAGTTTTCAGTATTATAAGCAAGACTGAGGTCGTTGGCGATTTCCTAAGTGAACTCGATGAATTACTCGTAACAGAGCTGGTGCAAGGTCTGACGCCACAATATATGGCGGAAATCCTTTCTGATATGCCGTCTGATGATGCCGTTGATCTTCTCGAAATACTTCCTGAAAGCGTTGCTGATGATATCCGGAAACACATGGGTACCAAGGATCGTGAAGAGGTGGATGATCTTCTTCAATATGATCCTGAGACTGCAGGTGGTCTCATGTCACCGGATTTTATGTATCTTGACGAGGAATCGACTGTTGGGGAAGCTATTACCAGTGTACAGAAACGAAGTGAAGAAAAAGAGATGGTTTTCTATCTTTATATTACCCATGGAACGCATAAATTATCTGGAGTGATTTCATTAAGAGAATTGTTGATGCACCCGACGGATAAAAAGCTGGTCGAAATCATGAACTCCAATGTGATTTCTGTTACAACCGATACCGACCAGGGTGAGGTCGCTCATGTGGTTTCAAAATACAATATACTTGCAGTCCCCGTAGTTGAATCAAATTACACCCTCGTTGGTATTGTTACTGTCGATGATATTATTGATGTAATCAGGGAAGAGGCCTCTGAAGAGTTTTTGCAGATGGCAGGAGCTGGTAAAGATAGAGAGATACTTCTGAAATCGACAAAAAAGAGTGCGTTCATTCGAGCGCCGTGGTTGTTGGCCTCCTGGATTGGTGGCATAATGACTATGTTTATTATCGGCTCTTTTCAACAGGAATTATCAAAGTTAGTTGCGTTGGCTTCATTTATTCCAATTGTGACTGGAATGGGGGGAAATATTGCAACCCAGTCTTCCACTATTATAGTCAGAGGGATTGCAACCGGTAGAATTAATATGGAAGAGTCATATCGTGTTGTTTTTAAGGAGATGCGAATTGGTCTTATTTTGGGCCTTGTTTATGGGGTTTTTCTTGGTTTGATCGTTTATCTTGGTTTTCCTGATGTCGCGCGGATGGGCATGGTCGTTGGCATTTCAGTTTTTTTATGTATGGTGATGTCTGCTACAATTGGTACCACTATTCCCCTTATTTTGAAAAGATTTGATGTGGATGCGGCTATTGCAACAGGCCCGTTTGTGACAACGTCGATAGATATTCTTGGCGTTATCATGTATTTCTGGATAGCGAAGCTGTTACTTAATTTATAGCGCACGATCATGAAAACTTCCTACGTTATTGTCTTTTTAATTGGTGTTGTTTTTCTGCTACTTTTTAAGCCATTGGAAAATTATTGGGTCGGCCCTGAAGCTGAACCCAGGGCAGTGACAGCACGTGGAGATCTTGCGGCTGACGAACAAAATACTATTGATATTTTTAAAGAGAATTCACCATCTGTTGTCTACGTGACGAGTATAGCTTTGAGAAGAAGCTTTTTTTCATTAAATGCTGTTGAAGTTCCCCGTGGTACAGGTACTGGGTTTGTTTGGGATCAAAAGGGGAGAATTGTTACAAATTTCCACGTTATTAAAGATGCCAATGAAGTACAGGTTACAATGGCTGATAATTCTACCTGGAAAGCAGTACTGGTTGGTGCGTCACCGGATAAAGATTTAGCTGTGTTACAGATCGATGCACCTAACCGTTTATTGCGCCCTATTGCTATCGGAAGATCGAGCGACCTGCAGGTCGGCCAGAAAGTATTTGCCATTGGAAATCCATTTGGCTTGGATCAAACCATCACCTCGGGAATTATTTCAGCGCTTAACAGGGAAATTAAAGCAATTACCGGCAGGACTATTCGTGGTGTCATTCAGACTGATGCTGCTATTAATCCGGGGAACTCAGGTGGTCCTCTCCTCGACAGTGCTGGCCGGCTTATTGGTGTTAATACCGCAATTTATAGTCCTTCAGGAGCGTATGCTGGAATTGGATTTGCGGTAGAGGTTGATGTCGTTAACAGAACGATTCCAAGGCTGATACGAGATGGAAGGATAGTGCGACCGGGGATTGGGGCAAAACTGGCAGATGATCGTGTTGCCCAACGCCTTGGTATTGATGGAATCCTGATAATTGATGTGCAACGAGACAGTCCCGCTGCAAAAGCGGGTTTGAGGCCTACAACACAGTACAGAGGAGAAATAATTCTCGGTGATATAATTACTGCGATATCCGGAGTGCAGGTAAGCTCGTACGAAGATTTCCGAACAGAGATTGAAAAATATGATATTGGCACTCAAATTATTCTGACAATCGTTCGGGACGGCAGTTTGAAGGATGTGACCCTTCGTTTGACCGTTATTAATTGATGGCCGTAGTGCATTTTTGTAGGATTCGTGAAGAGTTATTCAATACCGTTTTTTGTCTGGAGTTTTTTCTGGGATGCAATGTTTTTTGATCGAGCAAGCTCACGCATATCTTTTGCGTCGTCGGATTCATCTACAATTTCTCTGCCGACAATTTCTTCGAGCACATCTTCCATCGAAATAATGCCTGTCATGGTTCCGTATTCGTCGACAACGATAAAAAGGTGTTGTCTTCTGTCAAAAAAATCAACGAGAATTCGGTTTAAGGGGGCAGTTTCAGGCACAAAATGAGCAGGTTTCCTGAGTTGATTGAGTTTGACTTTTTCTTTACCTACAGCTGCTGCGTGGAGAATATCTCTTCGCATCACTATTCCTGTTATATTATCAGGTTCCTGATCGTAGACGGGGATACGGCTATGGCTGTTAAGTTTTGTGAGCATCACCATTGCACTGGCAACTGACTCATGTTCATCCAGAGAAAATGTAACAGTTCTTGGTGTCATGACCTGTCTGACGTATTTGTTTTTCAGGTCAATTATATTATTTATAACTCTTTCTTCATTCTCTTCAATATCGCCGGATTCCCTGGATAGTGCGGCAATGGTCTGAATTTCTTCTGCTGAGATGGTGTCTTCAATTTTTTGAGGGAGCAGGTTGGTAATTGAACGACAGAACCAGACAATGGGTTTTAGCATTATCACCATTATACGCAATGGTGTGGTTATGACAGGAGCGAGCCTGAAGGCATAGGTGACACCAATAGTTTTTGGTAATATTTCTGAAAAAATTAGAATTGTTAATGTGAAAATTCCAGAAAAAAGGATAAGGTTCTCATCACCGAATAAATGAGCAGCTGCGGCACCTGCAACAGAGGCTCCGATAGTGTTGGCAATGGTATTTAGTGTTAAAATTGCTGTAATTGGCTCATCGATATCTGCTCGAAGGTTTTGGAGATGTTTTGCAGATTCGACGCCGTTTTTTTTCAGCATTTCAACCTGACTTGCTGTAATGGAATAGAGAACTGCCTCACAGACTGAACAAAGAGCTGATACAGTAATTGCGAGAGTGACTGAAATGACTAATGTATGAAGCACAGTAAGGAACTCCAGTTTAGGGCAAAGAATATTTTGATACTATCTGTCTGTGTTTAAAAGAATGGTCGATCGAAGGTAGATATGTATTATTCAGCTCCGATGTTTGAATTATACTGTAAATTGTCTGATAATAAAGCGTTTAAATAGAACAACTAATTTCTCTAATGGTGATATATGAAATCGACGAAGGTAACTGTTTCGAAAAAAAGAATTGAAGAGTACTCAGGTGAACTTCTTGTAGCAATAGTTGGCAGGGATAACAAGGGTAATCTTATTGGTGAGGATTGGCTTAAGGCTGTGCTTGAAGGATTGGACAAATATAAAGAATTTTCTGGGAAGAAAAATGAATTCATTCAACTTTATCCACTCTATGAACAAACTAAAACCACCTTGCAATGCAAAAGGCTTTTACTAGTTGGTATTGGAGATGTCGAAAACGATTTGCATACGTATCAGCAAAAAGAACTGTTAAGAATCATTGGAGGGGAAATTGCCAAGGTCTGTAAGAAGAATACAATTGGTAAGATATGTATCTCATTGTCAAAACGAATCGGGTATAAGCCCTCGGATCTTGCGGAATACCTGACTGAAGGCATCCTTCTTGGTGTCTATCAGTTTCTAAAATATAAGAATAAAAGCTCTGATAGTAATGATGTGTATCCTGGATTGAAAACTATAGAATTCAGGGGCGCTACGAATATGGCAAAAGTGCGTCAGAGGATAAATAATGCTGCAAGTTATGCGAGTGCAGCTAATTTTGCAAGGAACATGGCAAATGAACCAGGAAATTGTTGGACGCCGACACATTTTGCGGAAAGTGCAAAAGAAATAGCCAGTAAAAATGCTCTGAAATGTACTGTTTTAGATTCGTCAGCAATGAAAAAAATTGGTATGGGTGGGATTATTGCGGTAAATCAAGGCTCCAAAGAACCCCCTAAATGCATCATTTTAGAGTATTCACCTCAAAAGAAACGGGGCACTATTCTTCTTGTTGGTAAAGGTCTAACTTTTGACTCAGGTGGTATCAGTTTAAAACCTGCTGCTGGAATGATGGAGATGAAGTATGACATGTGTGGTGGTGCAGCAGTGCTTGCGGCGATGGAAGCGGTTGCACATATAAAACCGGACGTCAGAGTAATTGCCATTGTACCATCCACGGATAATATGAACGGTGGAGGAGCTATAAAACCCGGTGATGTTATCACCCACTATGGAGGAATAACATCGGAAATCGAGAATACCGATGCAGAAGGGCGGCTCATTCTTGCAGATGCCATGGCTTATGGGAAAGAAAAATATCATCCAGACTGTATCGTTGACCTTGCTACCTTGACTGGTGCTGTAATCATAGGATTGGGGCATCACCATTCAGGACTTTTAAGTAACAATGATGATCTTGTAAAACAGTTAGTTGTAGCCGGTAAAAACACTGGTGAACCACTTTGGAGACTGCCTCTTGGGGAAGAGTACGCGAAGCAGATAGAATCAAAAATTGCAGATATTAAAAATACGGGTGGTAAATCAGGAGGATGTATTACAGCGGCTGAGTATTTACACAAGTTTGTCGGGGATACTCCCTGGGCTCATTTAGATATTGCTGGAACAGCTTGGAATTTTACTGAAAAATCATATATCCCCAAAGGACCAACCGGAGTTGGGGCACGAACATTAATTGAGTTTATCAAACAATGGAACAGGTAGTTTGTGGCTGTTATTGAAAAAACGGCTGCAAAAATAAGGAACTGAATCCAGTTATTTTTTATTTACCTTGGAGAGGGTGCGTTTGTCTCGTAAGATAATTATTATTACTGATGATAAAAATGTTGGAGATCGTTGTAGTGTCATACTCAATGATTATGAATATGATATCTTTTGTGCATATTCCTGGGAAAAAGTGACTCAATATGTTGAGGAGAATGTTTTTGATCTGGTAATTCTCTCTGAGACGTTCTTTACACTGTCTGGCATTAGCGTTTTTCAAAAACTTCGTGAAATAACACCAACTATTTCAGGGATATTGCTTGTAGAGAGCAGTGATTTTGTGTTGGTGAGTGAAGCAGTGAATATTGGTATTGGTAGAATATGTAAAAAGCCAATTATTCCTGATGAACTTATTGATTATGTTCAGGCAATGCTGAATATCGTAGATATTCGTGATGAAATTACCCGAATGAAGATGCTTTTGCCCCTATATGAACTCGGTGAGAGATTTATTGTTGCCGAGGATGAACAGGCCATATATTCAGAATTGGTTTCCACAGTATTCACGGTAATAGATGTGTCTTCAGTTTCTGTTATGACCTTGGACGAAGATACGAACACCTTGAAAATTGTTGCAGAAAGAGGACTGAACTCCGAGATTGTACGGAAAGCTGAAATTAAACTTGGAGAAAAAATAGCGGGTAAGGTATTTTTGTCGAGAAGGCCAGTAATATTGAATCGACAAAGCCAACATCTAAGCCCTTTTGTAAATATGCTAAAGAGAAAAGATCTTGCTGCGGCAATATCTTTTCCCATGATTAGAAAAGGACTTGTCTTTGGCGTCTTAAATGTCAGCCAGGTTCGAGATGGGGTGGAATTTAGTGATTCTGATATTGAAATGCTCTCGATTCTCTCAGGGCAGGCTACACTTGCCCTGGAAAATATAAGGACGATAAAAGAACGAGAGGAAAACAGTAGGATACGGGCTCTCTTTGAACAATATGTTTCTCCGGATCTTACTGGTCTCTTGATGAAACAGGGACATAATCCTATGGAGCTTGGCTCTGTTCAGGTACTGACGGTTCTTTTTGCAGATATTCGAAACTTTACTCTTCTTGTTCAACATTTGAATCCTGATTTGATGCGTTCTTTTCTTAATAGTTTCTTTGATCTATTTGCCAATATTATTTTTTCATATAAAGGAATGCTGGATAAATTTATGGGTGATGGTGCTTTGGTGATTTTTGGAGCACCAGCCATTATAGCTGAGCCAGATACGGTAGCGGTGAAGGCTGCACAACAGATTATTCTCGAGTTTGAAAAAATACGGTTGAGGTGGGAGAAAAAATCTAATGTGTTCTCCCAAATAGGCCTTGGAATTGGTATCAGTCGCGGCAGGATGTTTTTAGGTAATGTCGGATCTTCACGCAGGATGGATTATACAGTGATAGGAACAGACGTGAATATTGCTCAGCGTCTTGCATCGGAAACATTTTCCGGGCAGATATTAATTACGGATAGAGTGTATGAAAATTTAACGGATACTTCTTTTGTTGTTGCAGAGCCCAGTCGGACTTTGAAGGGAATGGAGCATAAAACGACAATGTACTCAATAAATGAATTGTCGCATTAAGTTGTGGTTTGTTCAGGTGATATGATCCAGGTCGAATTTTCGTAACTGATGGTATCTGAACTTCGCAGTTGTTTTCCGCGCCGTGTTTCTATAATACCATTAACCTTGATATTTCCATTTTGAATCAGAATTTTTGCTTCTATTCCGTCTTGCGCAATATTTGCAAATTTTAGGAATTGGCCAAGTTTAATTGGAATATTGTGCACTTCGATTGAGTATGATTTGGTTGACATGATTTTTTACCTGACTATTTACAGCCTTTGTCTATTGAATTGGCAAGAGGTTTAATGAATTTAAAAATGTAATAATTAGAGCAGTTGGTTTCATCGTATATGTTATACGGTTTTGGCGGGAAATTGCTCGAATATTTAATAAAATATGGTATATTTTTTTGGTGAAAGTTCAAAAATCTGATTTGTCTGAGAGATTCCCTTAATTTTTGTTGTTTGGTTTGATGGAAAAGTGTCGAGAAAAGTAAAAAATGAAATATTTAAAAAGTGTATTCTAATTTTCACAAAGGAGTGTTGACTATGTCGCCAAATTGTATTGGGAAAAAAATCAGTTTGTTTTGTTTTGCTTTACTTACGATGTCTTTAATAGCCGGATGTTCCGGGAAAACTGAAACACCTGCAGGCGATTCACTTTCAAGTGATCAATTGGCTCCTGTTACGACAATGGTTGAAGGATACGGAGATATAGAGTTACCGATAGATATGATCCTTGAAACAGATAAAAGCATGGCGATGCGTACTGATTCTTTTCAGGGAGGTATACATATATACACAGGAAGGGTTCAAATAGGGTCACTCCGAGATTATATTATAGTTTCTATGCGTAATCATAAGTGGAAAATGGTTGGAGAAGCATCCTATAAAAATGTAATGCTTGCTTTCACCAAACCAAACAAAACGTGTATGGTCGTTCTTTCTGAAAGTTCTGCTGGATCCTTTGGAAAAACGCATGCAAATTTCTATGTAACTGTGGATGTTGCAGCAGCCAGTCGTCTTAATCCTTTTGGTGAACCAATTAAACAGTAGTAATTTGAATTAAGAAATTAAAAAACTGAACAGGAGGGGATTTTCTTCTGTTCAGTTAACAACAAAAAAGCCCCAATCAGCGAAGCTGATTGGGGCTTTTTGTTAAAGAACGCGGCGATGACCTACTCTCCCACACAGTTGCCCATGCAGTACCATCGGCGCTGAAGAGCTTAACTTCCGTGTTCGGAATGGGAACGGGTGGGGCCTCTTCGCTATGACCGCCGCAAAAACCAGAGGAAAAGTTCGACACAGGATATATAAAACATCCTGAAGCAAACAGATCCGTATAACAGAGACAATCGAATAGTAGTGTAACCAGTAGAGTTTGAATCAAAATGATTATCAGAGAGTCAGAGGCGCAGTTGACATTCTTACTCGCGCTTGCGCGCAAACTAAATCTGTCTTCTGTCCTCTGACTTCTGTCATCTGATATGGATAAGCCTCACGGCTGATTAGTATCGGTTAGCTCCACATGTTGCCATGCTTCCACACCCGACCTATCGACGTTGTGGTCTACAACGAGCCTTCAGGGGACTAATGTCCCGGGA